>JBBIRM010000147.1:0-7377 GCA_037441765.1 Deltaproteobacteria bacterium
ATGCTGAAGGGCTTCCTCAGGTAGCATGCTCGCATGGACTCCTCCCATTACCACAGGGATGCCCCTTCTTTTAAATTCTCTGGCAATCTGGTAGGCCCTGGGAGCAACAGGGGTCTGAGCGGTAATCCCCACTAAATCAAAATTCCCATCAAATGGAACTTTTTCATAGGCTTCATCTACAATTCTTACTTCTACATCAGGGGGGGTCACAGAGGCGATATAGGGAAGGTTTAAGAAACTGAGTCGGAAGAGAAAGGCCTCTTCTTTTTTTCTCTTACGTTCGGGTGAGATGAGGAGGATTTTCACACATATTATTTAACCTATTCCCATCGGAAGGGTCAATGTATCTGGATTCAGCAATGTATCGTAAAAGAGATGAGGGAATCTTGTGATTGGGTTTAATTGAGGTAGCAAGATTAACCTTGATTGTAATCCATAAGTTATGGTAAGGATTTTATTGACCCGAAAAGTAAGTGGGAATAGATCCTACAGATACTTACGGAAATTATGTCTGCAGGGGAAAAATATACTTCCAAGATTTTTACAACGGATGCGTACCAGGTAAGGTAGTGAATACTATAAAGATGTTTTAGGGAGAATTGGCGAGACAAGAGATGTGGAGGTCAATGCGGGAGACCTTGAAAGGTAACACCTCACTCATCCGGGGAAATCGGATAGGGATGTCGGAGAAAATCTTATAGCGGAAACCTTATATTGCTCCCTGACTACAGAATCCCTTGAGTATTGAAAAGGCTACCATCTCCTTAGATGAAATCTCTTTCATAAGACATTCTATTAACCGACCCGCTATATAAGATTTTTGGAGACATCCCTATCCGATTCATATAATCCCCCCTTAAGTGAGGGATTATCTTGAAAGAATGAATGGAATTTGACCATGTCCGATCGCATTTGTATTACTGGAGTTGGGGTGATTTCTTCAATCGGGATTGGGAAGGAAGAGTTTCGCTCCTCATTAAAGGCGGGAAAGTCAGGTATTGGGGATATCAAAGAATTCGATACCCATTTTTCTCTATCAAAAAAGGGGGGAATTGTCCGCACATTCAATCCAAAGGATTTTATAAATCCAAACAAGATTCGACGTCTCGACCGAGCAAGCCAGTTTGCAATTTCAGCCTCGAAACTTGCTCTTTCTGATGCTCGGTTTTCGGTGACGAAAGAGAGGAGTCGAAGGGTTGGGATTGTTCTCGGATCGGGTTTTTGTGGACTATCGAGTTCAGAGGAGTTTCACCGAATTCAGGTTTTAAAGGAATATGTAGATTTGAACCCGATGCTATTTCCCAATACAGTCCCCAATGCCCCATCAAGCCATGTCTCAATTGAACTTGGGATCGAGGGGGTCAACTGCACACTGGTTCAATCTTTCTGCACCGCCGAGGCAGCCATTGCCTTTGCCTGTGACCAGATTCAGAGTGGAAGGGCAGATCTCATCCTAACAGGAGGAGTGGATGAATTGAGTGAATTTTTATTCCGTGGTTTTTCAGAACTTCATTTACTGGCAACAGACCAGGGCGAGGGAGAAAGATCCTGTCCTTATGACCAAAAGAGAAATGGAATAATCTTAGGAGAAGGGGCAGGAATCATAACCATCGAAAAAGAAGAACATGCCAAGGCAAGAGGAGCGAGGATTTATTGTTATATCTTAGGTTACAGTATCGTTGGAAGATCTTCTATAGGTGAAGAATCGATAGATATAAAACGATCCATCCAATTATGTGTGAGAGGAAAGGGGGATATCTCTATTGACTATCTCAGTGGGGCTGGGAATTCATCAAAGGAACTTGATAGGATAGAAGCCAGAGGAGTTAAGATGGCCTTTCCCTCAATGGTTGCACAAATTCCTGTGAGTTCTATTAAATCGATGTTAGGCGAGGCGATAGCCATGGGTGGGTTGAGAATGGTGGCCGATGTCCTATCCATGGAAGACGGATTTATCCCCCCAACCATTAATTACCTCTTCCCAGATCCTAATTGCGACCTTTTCTATGTGACCAATCAAAGGCTTGAGAAAAGAATCGGAGATTTGCTTCATTTAGCAATTTCTCCTAAGGAATGTTATTCATCGATATGGATGGGGGTTGAATGGAGCCAATAACAACAAGCCTGTGGAAGTTAGTTCTCCTTTTCACCCTTATCCATTTTTCATTGGGGAGGTTTTTCTCTGTCCTCTTTGCTATTTTTAACCAGATGCCTTTCCTCATATATTTTCCTCTTGCCCTTGTCTATGACTATGTTCAGATTCCTGTCTATGGAATGATTTTAGAGCAGTCGAGTAAAAGGTTTTTTCCTGTTCGATGGGTTAAACGGAAGGCGGACCGAATGCTGGCAAGCGTAAGGGAAAGGCCACTTCTTAGGAAGATGGTATCCTTAGGAGACATCGGGCTGATCATCATCTCTGCCCTTCCGATAAGAGGCTTTGGAATCCTTTCTGGAAGCATTATCAGTTTCTTCCTTGAAAAGGGAAGAAGGGAAGGGACGATTATGTTGATGATAGGATCTTTCATCGGTATCTTCATCATCATGGGAATAGCAAAAGGAATCTTTAAGATCATCTCATTTTTTTAAATACGAATTCAAAACACTAATTCTCAAAATCCTAAAATTTACTGTTTGGGAAATTTGAATTTTTAACTTTTGAATTTGTTTTTAGTTTAGGATTTCGGGTTTACCTTAAAATGATTTCTAATGAACAAATTGAAACTATGGAACCAAATGAATTATTAAGAGGCCTGCCTCATCTTTTCCCTTTCAGGATGATCGATCGGGTTCTTGAGATCGAGCCGGGGAAAAAGGCCGTAGCACTTAAAAATGTAAGTGCTGACGAGCCTTATTTTACAGGCCACTTCACCAATGAACCAATAATGCCAGGGATTCTTATTCTCGAGGCACTTGCCCAGACAGGTGGGATTGCCTTTCAGTCATCCTTCAAAGAAGATGAGGAAGGATTACATTTTTTAGCGAGAATCGATAGTTTTCGATGGAGAAAGAAGGTAGTCCCTGGCGATCAGGTCATTCTCGAGGCAGAGATTGAGCATATTTTTTCCAATCTGGCTAAAGTGAGGGTTCGGGCGAAGGTAAAAGAAGAAATAGTAGCTGAAGGGATGCTTGTGTTGGCTAAATCCTGAACTTTGAGATTTTTGGGTGGTTTATGGTTATTCCTATGAAAGAGAGAATTTCAGAGTCAGGTATCATCGATGACCGAAAACTCGCAGAATATTATAACATTATGGCCAAACGCTATATGAGTATTCCCTGTAAGAGGGTTCTCAAACGAGTGTTGGCCCAAGGTATTGATAGGGGGACAATCTTAGATGTAGGGACAGGGCCAGGGATATTCCCAATTTTTTTGTCAAAAGCCCTTCCCGGGATTCAGATCAAGGGGATTGATCTCTCTCCAGTGATGATTGAGATTGCAAAAAGGAATGCCCTAAAAGAGGGATTGGGGCAGAGGACAGAGTTCCTTATCGGGTCAGCTTACTCACTCCCCTGTGAAGACCGCTCTGTCGATATGGTGCTTTGCATCAATACCCTTCATCATTTAGACCAGCCCATCCAATTTTTTAATGAAGTGGCAAGGGTCTTGAAAGTGGGTGGTGGTTTTGTTATTGTGGACTTCCATAGGGATACTCCATTTTATATGATTTGGTTTTTCAACCTTCTCTGGAGGCTCTTTTTTAGAGGTCATCCAAAGGCAAAGGATGGATTTATGGAATCGGTTAAATCTTCTTATACGATTGGGGAATGTCTGGATTTTTTAAAAAAATCAAAATTGAAAGGGTGGAGGGTTACTACTCGAACCATAGAGGTTTGGATTGAGTCCACAAAAAACCTTAAGTAGGAGGAAGATATGAGAGAAAAAAAGATTTGGATGGGGATAATTTCAGGCATCATACTTTTATTTTCAACTTCAATTGTTTGGGCTGCCTACGACATGGCAATGGACACAAGGGTTTATCAGTATTCCTTCTATAAGGCAAAGCGTTCATTTGGGGTTAGCCTTCAGGTGAAGGTCATTAAGGATAATCGACCGGAACAGGAGAAATTGGCGAAAGGAGATGAGCACCCTTATACCTACGATGCGCTTTGGGTAGACCTGGTAGATGAGATGCTGACCAAGGTGCTGGAGAAGGAGTTTTCCCACTCAGGAATGGTAAAATCTGTTGACCGAAAGAATGATAAGGCCGATTATGTAATTCTCATCGAATTGAACTCCTTCCATGGACGATGGGCGACCAACCCCCGGACGATTAAACCTGTCTATGATATTTATGGCAATACTGAATTTTCAGCCAGTCTCGTCTCCCGAAAGACAGATGCTACTCTTTTTAAAAAGACCTATACGGGGAAAACAAAAATTCAGGCCAGTCAATTCAGGAATCGATATGGGATCTGTGCAGTGGAGGCAGGGAAGGCATTTAAAGAGGCTGCGGTCAAGTTAATGGAAGATGTGGAAACAGCACTTGGGGGAGGAAAAGTTCCCTCATATTAAAAACGCTGAATATATCGGGATAAGTAAGGCAAGGGTTTGGCTTTTTTAAAGCAGCCCCGAAGGATAGGCCTAAAAAATATTTAATGCATTCCCATTCATCAGAAAGATGGATAAGCAAAGGGATGGAGATGGAAGAAGTTTCCTGCCCTATCTGCCAGGAGGGAAAGAAAGTCCCACTCTATCGGGAGGGAAATTTTCAAATGGTAAGGTGTCCTTCTTGCCTCTTCATCTACCAAAGTCCCCGGCCTACAGAGAAATATCTCATACATTTCTATCAACATTATCTTCCTGAGGATGAGGATTCCATACAGGCATGGGAGAGGATGATGAGGCCAGTTTTTAGAAGGGCGGCAAATCTGCTCATCCGATATAAACCGAAGGGGAGATTGCTGGATGTGGGTTCGGGTTTTGGATTTTTTCTAAAGGAGATGAATGAGAAAGGGTGGGAGGTTGCAGGAGTCGAAATTTCTGAGAAGGCCATTGATTACACAAAGAATGTGTTGCGACTAAGCGTTTACTCGGGTCCCTTAGAACATATCGGTTTTTCGGAAAATGAGTTTGATGCGATTACAGGCTTCTATCTCATTGAACACATTGCCCACCCAATGCTCTTTTTAAAGGAATGCTACAGAATCTTAAAACCCGGAGGACTCCTTCTATTAAGATATCCCCATACAACTCCCATCAAAAACCTCCTTAAACTATTTGGCATAAGAAACCGACTTTATGACTTACCTGCCCACCTCTCTGACTTCTCACCCGGAACAATTCAGTGGTGTTTAGAGCGAGTAGGATTTGAGGAATGCAAGCATCTAATTGGAGGTTATACCTTTCCTAAAGATTTTTGGAAGCGATTGGCATCGATGTTTTTTGGTGGGCTCGCCGAATTCTTCTTTTACTTAAGCAGGGAGAAGTATCTCCTTCCGGGGGTAAGCAAGACAGTATTGGCCTTTAAAGGAACGAGGTCATGAGGTTTTCCCTCCTAATAATTATTTCCTTTCTATTAGGGTTTCTTCCTCTCTATACCTTTTCCATGAACGAGGAGGAGGTGGTTCAGCGTCTGAGAGAATCCCGAGAGAAGATAAAGGACTTCTCTGCCGATATTTTCCAGGAGAAGAGGATTTCTCTTTTGAAGGAGAAAATCGTTTCCAGAGGCAGGATTCGATTTAAATATCCTGACAGGATTTTTATTGAGTTTTTTCCTCCCCAATCTATCCAGATGGCCTTTGATGGGAAGAGTGCTCTTCTTTATTTCAAGGCAGAAGGGATCGCAGAGCATTACCGAATCCATTCAAACCCGATGGCAGAGAGATACCTTTTGTTAACAAGAGATCCCTTCCAAAAAGGGATTGCAGATTGGAAGATCAGGGAGGAGAAGGAATCATCTCTAATCTTGGAGATCCTGCCCAAAGAGAAGGAATCCATATTTATTTCAACAAAACTCTGGATATCAAAGGGGAACTGGATGGTGATGGGGATGGATTTAGTTGAAAGGAATGGAGATACAACTTTAATCCGATACTCAAACATAAAGATCAATACAGGACTCACCGATTCAGACTTAGAAGTTCGTCTTCCTAAGGATGTTAAGGTTAGGGAGATCAAATGAAGAAAAGGGTTGTTATCACAGGTCTGGGAGTGGTTAGTGCGGTGGGATGTGGAGTTACGGATTTCTGGAAATCCCTCATTGAAGGAAGGGATGGAACAAAGAGAATCACTGTATTTGATCCCTCCCTTTATCCGATTAAGATTGCTGCTGAGGTTGAAGGTCTTGATCCAGAGTCCCATTTCACAAAGAAGGAGATCCGTCGTCTTTCGCGCTGCGACCAATTTGGTTTGGTGGCTTTTAGGGAGGCGTGGAAGTCGGCTCGCCTTGATCAAGATAAGATCGAACCTAAAAGGGTAGGAGTCATTTTAGGGGCAGGTTCAGGAGGAATTCTTTCTGTTGAGAAATATTTTAGAGATTTTTATCAAGGTCCTAAAAGACCTCCTCCTTCTCTCCTTATTCCTTACTCCCTTGCTACCACTACAGACCTCATTGCCATAGAGGCAGGTTTGAAAGGGCCAAGGTCTACAACTGCTACCGTTTGTTCCTCAAGTTCTGTTTCCATAGGGGTTGCCTATGAGATGATTCAGATGGGACTGGCGGATGTGATGGTAAGCGGTGGGAGTGATTCACTCTGTGAGGTCTCTTTTAGTGGGTTTAACAGTCTGAAATTGATTGACCCTGAGAGTTGTAAACCATTTGATAAGAGGAGGAGGGGACTGGTCATTGGTGAGGGGGCTGGCATCCTCATCCTCGAGACTTTGGAGCATGCCCTGAAAAGGGAAGCCCCAATCCATGCGGAACTTCTCGGATACGGCATTTGTGCAGATGCTTACCACCTTACCGCGCCCGAACCCAATGGAGAGGGTGTGGAAAGGGTGATAAGGACTGCACTTGCTCATGCAAATGTTTTTCCTGAAGAGGTGGATACCATTAATGCTCATGGCACAGCCACTCAAATGAATGATGTTGCTGAGACAAGGGGGATTAAAAAAGTATTTGGAGAGAGGTCTAAGGAGATTCCTGTGAGTGGGATAAAATCTATGATCGGACATTGTCTGGGCTCCGCAGGTGGAATTGAAGCAGTGGCAACCATTCTCACCCTAAAGAACGGGAGAATTCCTCCAACGATCCATTATGAGGTCCCAGACCCCGATTGTGACCTCTACTATGTTCCAAATCAGTCCATTCAAAAAGAGGTTAGGATTGCCATTTCAAACTCCTTTGCCTTTGGTGGGAATAATTGTTGTCTGGTGTTTAAAAAATTTGACCTCAATAAGGAGTGCGGAGCACGGAATGTGGAATGAAAATCTTAATTCTG
>JBBIRM010000148.1:0-7372 GCA_037441765.1 Deltaproteobacteria bacterium
AGCAAAGGCCGGATATGAGATAGCTGCTGAGGATATAAACCGGACTGGCGGCGTATTTGTGAAGGAATTTGGTAGAAAAATACCCTTGGAAATTATTGTTCAGGATATGGAGTCAAATCCTGGCAAAGCAGTCAGCAGAATGGAGTGGTTATTTACCTCCAAAAAAATTGTCGCCTATGTCGGAACCACCTTTATCTCAGCAGGTTCGGGCGTTGCTGAAAAAAACAAGATTCCAACTATTGTAGTTGCCTCAGCAGTCCAATGAGTCCATGAACGAGGATTCAAGTACTGGTTTTCCCCCGTTGGAAAAACACCCGACACAGCAAGGGTCATATTCGATATCTTAGATTCCCTTCCCCCAGAACAAAAACCTAAGTCGGTTGCTATTTTTCAGGAACATACCGATTTTGGCCTTGAACAGGCCGAAAGCTTTAAGAAAGAATCTCTCGGCAGAGGCTATAAGGTTGTTGCTCACGAGAAGTATACAATGATGACTAAAGATTTTAGCCCGGTTATCCTGGCTGCAAAAAAGAACGCCGCCGAAGTTGTTCTTAGCAGTCCAATCACCCCGGATGGGATGACGATGCTAAGACAGATGAAAGAGCTTGATTATAACCCAAAAGCGATTGTGGCCATACGGGCTCCGGACGACTTGTCATGGGGGAAAGCAATGGGTCCAACTGGCGACTATGTTCTTCTTATGGGAGGGTGGCATTACAAGGTCAATTATCCTGGTGTAGATAAACTGAATGCGGCTTACCAGTCGAAGTTCAATAGACCTGCGGATATGCAGACCGGTCCTGCGTATGCCTCAATTCAGATTCTTGCAGCAGCCATTGAAAAAGCAGGGACATTAGACACAACAAAGATCAGGGAGGCGATTGCTACTATAGATATGTTGACAGTAGTAGGAAGGGTAAAATTTAGGCCCAATGGCACAATAATTGACCCTTGTCCTGCAACCATCCAGTGGATCGGAGGGAGCCAAAAATTGATTTGGCCAAAGGAATTTAGAGAAACATCCTTTGTTTATCCAATTCCTTCGTGGAAGGAAAGATAGGTCTAAATTATTAATTTTTAATTCCAAACCCAAGTAAAGCATCCTTTTAGGGGTCGCTTTGTCAATCCTTGAGGTAAAGAATCTTTACAAATCCTTCGGTGGGCTACAGGCCCTCTGCGATCTTTAGTTCAAGGTAGAGGAGAAAGAGGTTGTGGGCCTGATAGGGCCCAATGGTTCAGGGAAGACAACTCTTTTCAATGTTATTACAGGTTTGTTGAAGCCTGAAAGAGGAAGCATTCTATTTCAGAAAAAAGATATCACTGGATTAAAGCCTTATCAGATTTGTCAGAAAGGGATAGCAAGAACATTTCAGCTTGTAAAACCCTTTCTTCGAATGAGAGTTCTGGAAAATGTGATGGTGGGCAAATGCTTTGGAGGTATTCCAGCCCCAAATGTAAAGAAGGCAAGAGAAGAAGCAGAAGCACTCCTGAATTGGGTCGGACTAAAGGGACAGGAGGACATGCCTGCTTATACTTTATCCCTCATCAACCGTAAGAGATTGGAACTCGCAAGAGCCCTCGCAACTCAACCCAAGATGCTTTTGCTCGATGAGATAATGGCGGGTTTGACTCCTTTGGAGATTGACGCCGTAATAAAGTTAATCTCCGAAATCAATGCGAGGGGGATTACTATCATCATTGTTGAACATGTAATGAAACCTCTCTTAAAAATTTCGAATCAGATTGTTGTCCTTGATGCGGGGAAGAAAATTGCTCAAGGATTACCGGAGGAGATCGTTCATAATCCAGAAGTAATCAAGGCCTATCTGGGAAAGGACCTCCATGCTTGAAATCAATGAAATTGATGTATTCCGTGGAGATATACATGTCCTCTGGTCCGTTTCTCTTAAGTTAGAGGAAAGGACAATCACGGCCCTATTAGGAGCTAATGCGGCCGGCAAGACTTCCCTCTTAATGACCATCTCAGGCTTGCTCAAACCTGTAAGAGGGTCCATTCATTTCAATGGACTGGATATCACCAAGGAACCCACTCATCGGATAGTTGAAATGGGGATAAGTATGGTCCCAGAAGGAAGGCGACTTTTCCCTGAAATGAGCGTCCTCGAAAATTTGGAACTTGGGGCCTTCTTGAGGAGAGCAAGAAATACAAAGGATCGGACGATCGAAGAGATATATAATATCTTTCCTATCTTGAAGAACAGGGCCACTCAGATAGCAGGGACACTCAGTGGAGGGGAACAGCAGATGCTTGCCATCGGAAGGGCAATGATGTCAAGGCCAAAGCTCTTACTTATAGACGAACTGTCTCAAGGGCTGTCACCTTTAATCCTACTACATCTGGCCGAGATTATTAAAGCCATAAACGTTTCAAGAGGATTGACGATTTTCACTGTAGAGCAAAACGTCCTCATGGCCCTTGAGATGGCCAAATTCGCCTACATTATTGAAAATGGCCGAATTGTAGAATTTGGCGAGACAATCAGCCTACTCCAAAATGAGCAAATCAAATATGCCTATCTGGGGGTTTGACTTAGGATGATACAGATTATTTTTTATGGAGTGATTACAGGCGCCTTTTATGGTCTTGCAACAATTGGCCTTTCACTTGTCTTTGGGGTAATGAAACATCTCAACATCGCTCATGGATAATTTATTATGATCGGGGGATTTACCTCTTTCTGGCTATTTCATTTCTTCAAGATAGATCCCTTTATCTCCATTCCCTTCTCCATGATTGCTCTATTTTTTCTCGGAACGGCTCTATATAAAGGTTTGTTTTCGCCCCTTGAAAACCTTCCTGAGGGTTTGAAGATTGGTAACTCCATGCTTGTCTCATTTGGCCTGACATGGATTCTCGATAACTTGGCAATCCTTTTATGGACCTCTGATGTAAGAGCTGTCACGCCCTCATACACTGGAAAAGTATTTCAACTTCTCCCTGGGTTGAGAATACCTATTGTAGGGTTGGGGGTAATCGGCATTTCCCTGATTGTAATCCTTTCCCTCTATCTCCTACTAACAAAGACCTATTTTGGAAAATCAGTGAGAGCAACTGCCCAGGATCGGGATGCAGCGAAACTTGTTGGGATCAATGTCGAGCGAACCTATCTCTTTTTCTTTGCCTTCAGTGCGGCCCTTGCAGGAATTGCAGGTGTAATCGCCGCAGTCAACTATTCGGTTCATCCTACGGTGGGGTTTGAATGGTTATTAAAAGCCATGGTTGTACTTGTACTTGCAGGGTTTGGAAAGATTGGCCAGGTCTTTGGAGCAGGGTTGTTGCTAGGGATTGCAGAGGGGATAAGTGTCTACTTCGTTGGTCCAATGTATCGTGAGGTTGTGGGACTTGTAATCATCATCTTGGTTTTGCTGAAAAGGTCAAATAATATGAAAGCATAGAAAATTCTCCTATAAATTCACGAAAAAAAAGAGAATGAATATCCCATTTTCTATCGTTAGAGAATCAACATGAATCATATGAAAACCTTTGTGATTGGGGGGATTGTTATTCTATTGGCTTTATTTCCTGTTGTGGCAGCAACAGAGCATACATTTAATCTCTCAATTTCTCTCTTTATCATCATTGTTCTGGCCCAAAGCTGGAATATTTTGGGTGGTTATGCAGGACAGATCAGCCTTGGAAATGCCGCCTTCTTTGGTATCGGGGCATTGGCCTTCCATTTTATCGCATGGAGAGTTGGGGCTCCTCTATCCCTGGCCCTTCCTTCAAGTGGAATCATGGCCATAGCCCTTGCGAGTTTTATCGGGATTCCTGCTCTTCGGCTCAAGGGGGTCTACTTCGCCATAGGGACCTTGGCCCTTGCCGAGGTTTTACGAATATTTATTGGAAACCTATTCCCACGGACGATCTATATTGGTACTACACATGTAACCACCTATTCCCTTATGAGTCGTTACTATCTCGCCTTCGCAGTGGCCATCATTACTCAAATCGTTGCTACTATCATTATCAAATCAAAAACAGGGCTGGCAATGATGGCCATTCGTGATGATGATGAAGCAGCTGAAACGACAGGAGTTAATCTATTCAAGTATAAATTTATTGCGCTGATGACCAGCAGTTTCTTTTCTGGACTGGCGGGGGGCGTCTATGCCTATTATCAGATATCCATTCTTCCATCATCTCTTTTTTCCCCCCACTGGACATTTGAGCCTTTGGTGGCAGCCTCCGTTGGCGGGATAGGAACTTTAGCAGGCCCCATCATCGGTTCGCTATTTCTGATTATACTTATGGAACTTTTTGCCCTTACACTCGGAAAGAGTTACCTCATCATATATGGAGGACTATTTATTCTTGTAGTCCTTTTTTTGCCGGGAGGATTGATCGAAGCTTCAAGGAGAATTCAAAAATTTTTAAGTAAACCCCGTCTATCCTCGCCCTAAATAACCTTGGGCGATTAGGCCTACGTGGATAGCGTATTTTGTAGCTCTGATGACCAAGGGTTCACGGATTATGGATAAAGGAGGAATCTCCTCATGAATTTCAAAAAATGTATATCTTACTCAAGTATCATTTTCTTTTTAATAATATTCACCAAAGGGGTTGGATATGGGGCCTCAAAAGAACCTCCCATAACAACCCAAGGCTACTCTATTTTCGATGAAACAATTGTCGATATGACCTGGCTTAAAGTGGAGAAGGCAATACAGGAAGGCGCAATAGTTCTATTTCCCACAGGATCGATTGAGGCACATGGGCCCCATATGAGCCTGGGGGTTGATGCATATTTGGCCTATCTAAAATGCAAACTCATTAAAAGAGCCCTCGAATCAAGGGGAATCAAAACAATCATCGCTCCCCCTTACTTCTGGGGAATCAATAACAACATGGGTGCGTTCCCAGGATCTTTCACTGTAAGAAAGCAGACAATGAAGGCCCTCCTCTACGACATACTATCCTCTTTTAAGAGATGGGGATTCCAGTACCTCTTTGTCATCAATCACCATGGGGATACGGAACACAACTTTGCCATACTTGAGGCTGTTAAGGAAGCAAGAATCGATATGGGAATTAATGCCTATTATGTACTTTCAGAATTCGATGCCAAGGTGCGTTACAAACTTACTGGCAGGGAACATCACGTCCTTTTAATTCCATCATCTGTGATTTCGGAGCGGCCAAAGTATCTTGACATTCATGCAGGGAGCGAAGAAACAGGGCTGATGGTTCATTACTTTCCAGACCAAGTAGATATCAAAATGGCAAAAACACTAAAACCTACAAATCTCACACTCGAAGGGCTGATGGAGTGGGATCAGAGCTGGGATGATGCGAAGAGGATAACCCCTTTGGGATACTTCGGTGATCCAGCAGGATTTAATCCTGAGACAAGCCGTCAGAGGATGGAAGACTTTGTAAAAGATGTGGCTGGTTTGATCGAGAATTTTTTAAAAAGAAAATGGGAGGTTAAATCTCCAGAAAAAAATAATAGAAGGAGGGATTAATTATGAAAAAAGAGAGAATAATCTTTTTTATTTTACTGATCCTATTTTCATTATACGGAAAATTGGCTTTTGGTGACTTATTTGACGAGGGTAAAAAATTTCTCTCAGAGGGGCTTCGTACATTTCAGAAAGACCCTATTCTCAAAGCAAAAACCATTTTTGAGGAAATTCTTAAGAAAAAGAATGATGATCCAAAGCTTTATTATTTCCTCGGACAATCCCTTAATGGGCTGGCATATGTGGAAGAACTTCATGGGAATCAAGATGAAGCCTTCTCTCTAATCGAGGAAGGCGTAAAGGCGGTAAAGCGTTCGATAGACCTTGACAATTCTTTCTCCGATGCTCATCGTCTTCTCGCAACATTTTATGGCCGTATGATTGCAATTAAAGGAGGGATGATGGGTGCCATGTATGGTTCTTTAAATGAGGATGCAATACAGAGGGCTATTCAATTGGGTCCCCAAAATGCTCAGGCCCATCTTGAACTTGGCATCTCGAGGGTCAATATGCCTCCCCAATTTGGAGGAGATATTGAAGTGGGAATCAAATCAATTGAAAAAGCCATAAGCCTTAACCCGAATTTAGACATGGCCTATTATTACTTGGGTAAAGCATTCCTGAAGAAATGTAACAAGGGGAAGGCTAAAGAAATTCTCCAGAAAGGACTCAAAATCAACCCCTCAAATGGGTTCATCAGGAGGGAGTTGGAGAAGATGAGGGACTAACATGAAGCAGATGGGATATCTTCTGGCCTTAATTATCTTTATGACAATCATTGCTACTCCATATTTAGGGACCACTCAAGAGGTCTTCTATCCCCAGGTTCCCTTTAATATTCTTTATGCGGGAGGAGTGGAACATACATTCATCCGAATTGATCACCCTCAATGGGATGCCATTGAATTTCAAACAACCTCCTCAGGTGGCCTCAACCTTTTGATCACCTACCTCGATGGAAGTCAGATTCATTATCTCGATCAGGTTCCCCTTGTTCAGTTACGGAAAAAATTCGATACAAGCCTAAAGCCAAGGGATTACCGTTACGCTTTCATGAAGTATCGATCGAAGATCGAAAAGGATGGAAGAGTTAGTGTGTCCTTTTCTGCAGATACAGAGACAGGTAGAATTGAAGCAATTTTTATCTCCTCAGGTTCTCTAAAAGAAATGAACAGAGTGGTTGACCCCCTTAATCATGCGATGGAGGTAATCCCCATCCTCTATATGGAGAAAACCGTATTAGGGGGAGAGAGGACAAGGGTTCTATTAGACGGAAAACCTCTCAAGGTCAAATGGGATAACGTTTCCTTCACTTACGGGGCAAACTTTGGGATCATCTTTCGAACAGACAGAAGGGAGGAAAGATTGGTTCAGTTCAGACCCGGAGAGAAGGACTGGCTGGGAGCCCGATGGATCTATGACCTCTCTGGGAATAGAGTGACCTACAATATTGAAAAAGAGAAGGATTCGGAAGGTTACTATGAGGTGAAGCGTATCGGAAATATGATCGTTCAAAAAGCCTGGCTATGCCCCGCAAAAGGTGGGAGAGAGGTAAGGAGGATATCGACCTATTCTTTGGTTCACGAAAACAAAGAATTCATTATTGAATTCGACCCACCTCTATGTTTTCCTACCCAACTTTTTGAAAACCAGACCCTTAAGACAGATTTACCTTTTAAAGCAAAGATATCGAACTCTGGGTGGGTGGTTACGGGAAAAGTAGAGATGATTTCCTGGAAGGTGGGAAATTGTATCCATTCGAAGATAGAATTTTTACCTTTTTCCCCTGATTTTCTTGCCCAAAGGCCAGTCTATTATAAGGTAGTTGAAAACCCTGAACGGTATCAGGTGACTGCTAAAGAAAGGAAATAGAAGAATTTTCTTTTTCTAA
>JBBIRM010000149.1:0-5087 GCA_037441765.1 Deltaproteobacteria bacterium
ATCCAATTGTAAACGAACCTTTGGGTAGATACATTATGGTTAGAAAGGATGTAGGTTGCAACCAATGCAGAAACCGAACCTGCAAAGAACTTACCTGTTTGAAGGCCATAAGTGTTGAGGATGTCTTTAAGGCAACCAAAGAGATTTTTTTATAAGTTTTTAATTATGGTAGGCCTTCAGGCCTGCATATCATTCATTTCAAAGGCAGGGCCATAGCCTTGCCCTACAAAATTCGGTTATTGAACTATTATAATAGGATTTAGTTATCAAAAGAAAATGAATCCAGAATTTAAGAAGGTCCGACGAATATTGGTTAGAGGAGTGAACTGGGTGGGAGATACTATCCTTTCCTATCCAACGGTTCAGAGATTGAAAACTGCATTTTCCGATTGCCATCTGGCCATTCTCGTTCCTCATCATTTGGTTGATCTCTGGAAAACATTTCCCTATGTGGATGAGATCATACCTTTTGAAAAGAAGGGTGGTTTGGGATCTTTTTGGGAAGACCTAAAAATTGGCCATTCGATAAGAAGGAGGATGTTTGATTTAGCCATCATCCTTCCAAGGTCTTTTCGCTCTGCCTTTCAGATCTATTTAGCCAAGATTCCGATTAGAATTGGATACAAAGGGGTAGGCCGTTCTTTCTTTCTCACCCATCCCCTCCAGAGAAAAGGGGAGGTCCTTTCTATCCATCGAGTTCATTATTATCAAAGACTCATAGACCCCTTAGGGGTTCCAGATGTGGTTACATCTCCAAGAATTTTCCTTAGAGAAGAAGACCGAAATCTGGCCCGGAATTATCTCGAGGGCTTGGGCCTTTTAAATGGAAAGGTTTTGATTGGCTTTAATCCAGGAGCAACCTATGGGTTGGCAAAGTGCTGGGCCCCGTCGAGGTTCGGAGAATTGGGAAGGAGGTTGGTTGAGAAATGGGATGCCTCCATTCTCATCTTTGGAAGAAGAGAGGAGATGCCCATTGCAAGAGAGATTTTAGATCATCTAAAAGGGGGAGGCATTGATCTCACTGGAAAAACCGAACTTCTCCATCTGGCCGCCCTCCTGGAACGATGTAACTTGCTTGTCACCAATGACACAGGCACCATGCACATGGCCACTGCGGTGGGGACGTCAGTGGTTGCCATTTTTGGTTCTACAGATGCGAAGACTACCGGTCCCTGGGGAGAGGGTCATAGGGTCATCAGAAAGGATGTGGCTTGCAGTCCTTGTTTGAAAAGGCTCTGCCCAACAGACCATCGTTGCATGGAATTAATTACAGTCGATGAAGTTGAGGAAGTGGTGGAAAACCAACTGAGGAGCTTATTGAGTAAGAAGACACCAGGTAATCTAAGGTATGGAGGGATTTAAGACCTAACCGAAATTTGTAGGGCAGGGCTTTAGCCCTGCCCTTGATATGAATGATGCAGGTCTTAAGGCCTGGTCCTAATAAAGTTTTGGGTTTTTAATTTTGGAAATTTGAGTTTTCTGGGTTTAGGAGTTTTATTTTAGAGTTTAACTTTGGCTATGTGAGTGAGGATTGAATAATATGATTCAAGAGGGAAGGGGGTTAGAAAAACTTCCCATCTCAGTCTATGTTCTCACCTTCAACAATCGCCGCACCATAGAGAGGTGCCTTAAGAGCCTTCAATGGGCGGACGAACTGGTGGTCGTCGATTCATTTAGCACTGACGGGACGGTAGAGATATGTAAACAATATACAGAAAGGTTTTATCAGAGGGCTTGGTCAGGCCATCGCGATCAGTATCAATATGCAGCAGATCTGACCACCCACCGCTGGATTATGTTTGTTGATGCGGATGAGGAGGTCCCCTTAGAGTTAGTCCAAGAGATTAAGAATGAACTTAACGGAGGGGACCCTCCATTTGATGGATATCTCATCTATCGGAGGACTTACTATTTAGGGCGATGGATTAGATATGGGGGTTGGTATCCAGATTGTGAGATTAGGCTCTATCGAAGGGATAAGGGGCGATGGGAGGGAGGACTCCATGCCAAAGTCACCGTGGAAGGAAGAGTGGGAGTTCTCAAAAGTCAATATCTCCATTATACTTATCGAGACATTTCGGACCAGATTCAAACCATTGATAAGTATTCTAAGATTGCAGCGGAAGATATGGAGCGGAGTGGAGAGAGGTTCAGCCTGTTCAAGCTCCTTTTCCATCCTCCTTTTCGTTTTATAAAGGAATACCTTTTTAAGTTGGGATTTCTCGATGGTCTGCCAGGCTTGATCATTATAGTTTCTACCATGTTTTATGTCTTTATCAAATATGCCAAACTGTGGGAGTTAAGGAATCCCAAAAAAGGAGAAGAGAGATGAACCCCGAGGAGAAAGACTTTAAAGGGAGGAGGGTTTTGGTCACAGGAGGATTGGGGTTCATCGGATCCAACCTGAGCATTCGACTGGTTCAGTTGGGGGCGAGGGTGACCGTGGTGGATGCGATGATTCCGCGATTGGGAGGGAATCTCTTCAATATCAAAGAAGTGGCTGACAAGATTCATATCAATTTCAGTGATGTCAGGGATTCCCATGCCATGGATTATCTGGTAAAGGACCAGGAGTACATCTTCCATCTCGCAGGGCAGGTCAACCATGTTGATAGCATTCGTAATCCCATTCAGGACCTCGACATCAACTGTCGTGGAACGCTTGTCCTTCTTGAATCGTGCAGGAAACATAATCCGCAGGCAAAGATTATTTTCTCTGGGACGAGGGGAGAATATGGAGCAAGTGTGAGACTCCCAGTTTCAGAAGACCACCCAACCAATCCAAAGGGGATCTATGCAGTGACCAATTTAACCGCAGAAAAGATGGTACTTGTCTATAATGATGTTCACAAGATTGCCGGTACATGCCTTCGCATCACCAACACCTATGGGCCACGGCATCAAATGGCCCACGATGAATATGGTGTTCTTAACTGGTTTATCCGAAAGGCGATAGATGACGAGGTCATTCCTGTATTTGGAGATGGTCGAATCCTGAGAGACTTCCTTTATGTGGATGATCTGGTTGATTGCTTTATCCAAGTTGCAACCTGCCCCAGGGCCTATGGAGAGGTATTTAATGTAGGGACAGGAAGACCTATCAGTTTCATCGACCTGGCAAGAAAGATTGCAGAGATTGCGAAGAAAGGAAGGCCTGTCTTTACGGAGTTTTCCCAGGAACGTAAGGAAGTGGAACCTGGGGATTATTATACCGATATCTCAAAGATAAGAAGAATCGTTGGTTGGGAGCCAAAAACCGATCTGGAAGAAGGCCTAAGAAAGACGATTGAGTTTTATCGTAAATACAAAAAAGAGTATTGGTGATAAAACATACAGGTGAAAGCAGGTTAATGTAATGGGCCTGATGATTAAGGTTTTAGGGCTTCAACATCCCCATGATAAGGTGGTGGAGATCTTTTCACACCTTGGCCTGGGAGGAAGATTGCTGGATGCAGGGGCAGGGCCAGGCCTCATATCTAAGCGATTGAAACAGGCAGGATTTGATGTAGTGGCTGCGGATATCAATCCTTTTCTTTTTTCAATCCCAGAAATTAGATGCGAAAAGGCCGACCTCAATAAAGAACTTCCATTTTCTGATGAGAGTTTTGATTACGTCCTCTGCTCAAATGCCATCGAACACTTAGAGGATCCATATCATTTTATAAAAGAATGCTATCGAATTTTAAAGGAGAGAGGTAAACTCCTGATCACAACTCCGAATATCCTGAATCTTAAGTCAAGGATGGCAAACCTCTTCGTGGGATTTAACCTATTTAAAGGAAGACCTTCCAATGAGGTGGATTCCTATCAGGGAGGTGACCATATTCATCTGGCCAACTATTATGAATTGAGGATCAACCTTCATAGAAATGGGTTCCGAATCCTTGAAGCAACCACCCATCGATACAGTCCAACCGCTATGTTGTTAAGCCCACTTTATCCTCTTATCTTTATTGCTACCCATCGGGCCTTTCGAAGGGAGAAGAACCCGAGGCAAAGGGAGAGGAACAGGGAAATTTTAAGTCATGTCTTATCTGCTGACCTTATTTTTGGTAAAAAGTTGTTTTTACTGGCTGAGAAAGACCCTTTTTATCGGAAAGCAATATGAGGATTCTTCATCTCTTTAGTGATTGGAAATGGACAGGGCCTGCTGAGCCCATTTTGAACTTATGTAAGGAATTGGAACGGCGAGGCCATGACGTCACGCTTGCCTATAGAAAACCTCCACTTCCAGTCGAAGACAGCATAGAAAAAAGGGTCTCTGAAAGAAAGGTCCAAGCCACAGATCGATTTCATCTGAGTAGACCATTAAAACTATATTCACTCTCTTCGATTAAGGAAAATTTCAATGATATCTTTGACCTCTCTGAATTTCTTCGTCAAGAGAAGATTGATATTTTGAATGTTCATCAATCTCATGATCACATCTTGGGGGGTCTTGCAGCAAGAAGATCCAATTCACATGTCCTTGTCATTCGGATGGACCATAAGCAGGACTTTATAACCCCCAGCATTGGGAATCGATTTCTCATCTCCCGATATACGGATGGAATGATTACCTTTTCAGAGAAGGCGAGGGAAGCCAACATCAAGAATTTTGGGCTTCCTCCCGAAAGGGTGGTGAGAATTCCACCTGCCTTGGAATTAGACCGATATAAGCCATCAGGGCCGTTTAAGGATATGAGAGCAGTCTTTGGTCTTAGGGAAGATGAGATAATAATAGGGATGATCGCCCGATTTCAGAGATATAGAAGAACAGAGGTCTTTCTTCAAGCATTGTCGTTGGTTGTTAAGGAATATCCAGAGGTCAAGCTCCTTCTGGTGGGTAGATCGAGTCAAATGAATGAGAGTGTAATCAAACCGATGAAGAGGCTTCATCTGGAACCCTGGGTGATCTTAGGAGGCTATCGAACTGATGATTACCTGGACACGTTGGCCTGTATGGATATTTTTGTATTCCTAATGGCTGGTTCTGATGGCAGTGCAAGGGCCCTCCGAGAGGCAATGGCCATGGGAAAACCTGTAATTGTTGCAGAGCGTGGAATACTACCCGAGCTGGTTGAAAACGGAATTTCTGGTATAGTGGT
>JBBIRM010000149.1:5097-7317 GCA_037441765.1 Deltaproteobacteria bacterium
AAAGGATACACCAGAGGAGTTAGCAAAAGCAACAATTCGGCTTATAAAGGCATATGAGTTGAGGAAGAAGATTGGAGAAGAGGCATACAAGAGGGCACATCAGGAGTTCCGATTGGATAGGCAGGCTCAAGAGGTTGAAAATTTTTATCAAAATATGATCAAATTAGGTAAATGGAGAAGAAGATAAGATTTGCAACTGCTATAAGAAATTTTTCAATGAAAAAGGGTGGGGCGGAAAGGTATCTTGTCGACCTGTGCAAAAGGATGGCCTCCGAGGGATATGAGGTCCATGTGTTTGCAGAGGATTGGGATGAAAAGGATTCTGAGATTTTCTTCCATAAAGTCCAGACGATAAGATTTCCGGGGAGTCTTCGACTCCTAAGTTTTGCCTTGAGAGCAACAAAGGAGATTGAGAAGGGGGATTATGATCTCAATTTTGGAGTTGGCAATACGTTAAAGCCGGATATTCTTCAGCCTCATGGAGGTGTCCATTGGGCATGGTTCTGGCGAAGCCTTAGGGCTTATTCTCACCCAATTCTTTGGGGGATCAAATTTTTGACAAGGGCGTTGAGTCCAAAACAATGGGTTAATGGTTACATCGAGGATGCTCCCTATAAGAGGAAGGGCCTTAACCAGATCATTGCTATTTCGGAGATGGTGAAGCAAGATATCATGAAGTGGTATAAGATCCCAGAAGAACGGATAGAGGTGATCTATAATGGTGTTGATATTGAGCGCTTCCATCCTGAAAATCGGAAATATCGGGAGGAGGTTCGTAGAGGATTGGGAATTGGTGAGGAGATGATGTTTCTCTTTGTCTCAAATAATTTCAGAATGAAGGGGTTATACTATTTGATCAAGGCCTTAGGAGGGTTAAAAAGGGAGGGTAGTCCTCCTTTCAAATGTGTGGTACTGGGAAGAGATAGAAAGGCCCCCTACCTTCGTTTGGCCAAAAAAGAGGGGGTTTCTGAAGATTTGATTTTTGCAGGAAGTACAGGGGAGCCGGAGAAGTATTACGGTGCATCAGACCTTTTGATTCACCCCACTTTTTATGACGCCTGTTCCCTCACCGTGATTGAGGCATTGGCAAGTGGATTACCTGTGATCACCACTCGGTCAAATGGTGCAGGCTGGATTCTTACCCAAGGGAAAGAGGGATTTGTCATCTCCGATCCCCGGAATATCCAGGAACTTCAAAATAAAATTTCCTATTTTTTCAATAAGGAGACAAGGGAGAAGGCCTCCCTGGCAGCCAGGCGATTGGCCGAAGCCTACTCCTACCAAAGAAACTGGAGTGAGATGAAGACAATTTTTGAACGAAATCTTTCAAGGGGGAGGTCCACTTAATGAAGAAAAAGAAATTCTGGTACCCTCTTATCAATCTAAAGAATCGGTTCCTCTTTGGGGCCTATGGAAAGGATGTCTATATTGAACCAGGTGTGGTTATCAATCGACCAAGATATGTTCACCTTGGCAACCACGTCCGGATCAAACGAAACACCAGCATAAATCTTCATCCCGTGGACAAGCGATCGAAAGAAGGGATTTTATTCATTGGGAACGATGTGATAATTTCGGAGGGATGCATCATCAGCGCCTGCAACCGGATAGTGATCGAAGAGAATGTAGGCATTTCACCCTATGTGATGATCATTGACTCTTCCCGGAAGCCCGGGAGAATTGACCGTCCCAGCAAAGAACAGGATCTGAATATCGGATTCATTCAAATTGGAGCCGATTCGTGGATTGCTTATGGATCTTGCATCATGCCCAACGTGACCATAGGAAGACATTGCATCATCGGGGCTCTATCTGTGGTGACCAGGGATATTCCGTCTTATTCGGTAGCGTTCGGGGCGCCGGCAAAAGTGGTTAAGCAGTACGATTTCGAACGAAAAGAATGGGTTAAAATAAAGTGAGGATGGATGATGGAGACATTGAGCTGGAGTCACATCTTTAAGCATCGGGCTGATGTCCATGATCTCTATCCGGATATCTGGGATTTGAAGATTGTCAGAAAACGCTTTCCCTTGATATTAAAGTATATCAAGGATGGAGATAAGATCCTGGATGTCGGTGCTTCATCGCGTAACTTGGAGGGGAGGATCAAAAGACAACGGCCTTCTATTGTTTACAAGAGCATGGATATTGACCGGCAAGGGGTCCATGATTATTATTCTATGTATGAAGTAGAAGAAACATTCTACGTAGTTTTTCTTT
>JBBIRM010000150.1:0-7296 GCA_037441765.1 Deltaproteobacteria bacterium
AATTGGATCGGTTGGTCCATAAATGGCCACAACAGGGATCCCTATTAGGGAGGCAATATGGAGTGGACCTGTATCTCCCCCAATATAAAGGTCGCAACGTCTAAGAACTTCACCCAACTGGGTTAGGGTTTCGGTTCGAGGCGCCAGAAGAGAGGACTCTCTCATCATCCTTTGAATCGATTCAACCCATTTCAACTCTCCAGGCCCCCAGGTGAAAATTACTGTGGCCTTCAGTTCTTTAATCAATCGATCTGCTAATTTCCCATAATACTGAGGCATCCACCTCTTATAAGGGGTCTTAGGGCTTGTCCCTGGATGAATGGCAATCCAGGGCCTCCTTAATGAAACGGATAGATTTTTAAAGTATGAATCCACATATTGCTTCTCTTCCTCTGGAATATAGAGTTTCGGTTTGAAATCCTTGACCTCCAACCCTATCCCCTTCAGAAGTTCGAAATTTCTTACGTAACGGCTTATCTTCTTTTCAGAAAGAGAGATTTTGACATTGGAAAAGAGGAAATTCCCTTCCTTTGTCGAATTTCGATCAAAACCAACCCGTTTCGATGCCCCTGAGAGAAAGGAGAGAAGACCACTTTTCAGTATTCCATGGAAATCGAGCACCACATCAAATTCTCTCTTCCGTAGGTTCCTGATAAACCTTCCAATTTCTCCTAAGGTAGTTCCAATCTTCTTGACAGAGGTTATACCCTCTTTCCATCGTCTCCTCGGAAATAGAATCACTTCATCAATCTCTGGCTGGCTCTCTAAGAGTGTCTTCGAAGGCTCTTCAACAATCCAGGTGATGGAGGAAGCGGGTCTGTATTCCTTTAAGGCTTTTACAGCAGGTAGAGTTCGAATCACGTCTCCCACGGCACTAAGCCTTAAAACAAGAATCTTAGAATCATCCATTCTGGGATAGATTAACCGATTGCTTTTTAAATTTCAATAATAAAAACAAGAAGATATTCTTGCTCAATTACACAGAAAGGAGTCTTGAAAACTCCTCAGGAAGGGTTTTGGGCCTATTCTTTGAGTCGAGACAGAGGTGGCGCGTCTCACCTTCAGCAATGACTTCTCCACTTCCCTGTCTTAAAATATGATAACCAAATGCAATCATTCTACGGTTCATCTTCTTTAGGCAGGTTCTTACTATCACGACTTCATCATATCGAGCTGCGCTTCGATACCTACAATGAACATCGGTCACAACAAGTCTATAACCCATTGCCTCGAGGTCTGCATAACGAAACCCCCGACTTCGACAAAACTCTGATCGTCCCACTTCAAACCAGACTAAGTAATTCGCATAATAGGCCACTCCCATCTGGTCTGTCTCTGCATACCTTACACGAATCTCAATATCAACATGGTCTTTCATCTCCCATAACTCCATTCTTCATACAGTATCCGTCTTTTTTCCTTCTTGTTTCCCCATCCCAATTATAGGGCCCTCAGATACTCAGGTCTTAGCAAAGCAGGATCTTTTCTTCGTAAAACCTCACGAATCATCTGAAGTGCCTTCTCTTTCTCCTCTGGCAACCATACCCTGAGAGGCAAATAGTTTGAGGCGTGATTGGAGGCAAAAAAACAATGGGTGAAATGAGAATTTTCAATCATCGTCTCCAACTCCTGGATCATCCCGAAAGGTGTGGGAAGGACCAATTTACCCAATCTTATCTCTTGTTCAATGGGTGTTCCTGGAATGACCATCAAGGAGAGGGCTCCGGTATAGTGGGGATCCATTTCTGAAAGGACCTTTCCCGTATCCTCTGCATGAGCGTGGCTCATTTCAACCCCGCCGATCCCTAAGATGACGGTCACAGAAAGAAGAATCCCTGCCTCCTTTACCCTCTTTGCTGTGCTGATGAGTTGCTCAACTGTGGCATTCTTTTTAATCCGCCTCAATACCTCCCGATTTCCAGACTCTAATCCCAAGTAAATAATTCCAAGTTTCAGTTCTTTCAACTCTCGAAGTTCTTCGAGATCTTTCCTTAGAATATCTCTGGCATTGGCATATATGCCAACCCTCTCTAATGCCTTGATCCTCGATTTCAGATAATCCAAAATCCTGATAAGTTCCTTCTGGGGAATAACCAATCCATCCCCATCCGCAAGAAAGACCCTCCGGATTCTGCTCCCATAGGGGCTTGCCTCATCGATATCCTCTTTAATCTCTTCAAAGGACTTCACCCTGAAGGACTTCCCACGATAAGCACCGCAAAAGGTACAACGATTGTATGAACACCCTACGGTGACCTGAAGGATCAGACTTTCTGCCTCACTCGGAGGTCGAAAGATCACCCCCTCATACTTCATTTCGAACCTCCTTTTTCATCAAAGGAAATGTCGAATTGATAGATGATCTCATCTTCCTTCACCAATCCAAGCTCCTTTCGAGCAATCTCCTCAATATATCGTTTATCTGTTTGGAGCCGTTTTACCTCCTCCCTAAGTTTCCTGTTCTCCTCCTCAATCCTTAGATTCCGTCCTTTAATCTCTTCTAATTCCTTCTGGAGGCGAAGGAGTCGGAGAACCCCTTTCTCTCCAAAAAAAGTAAGAACTCCAAAGGTTACAAAAAGAGAAAGAATTAAAATCAGCAGGTATCTCTTCTTCATCATTGAAGTCGAAATTTGACCACAATCGTCCCCGATTGTTCTACCTGAGGCTTCTCTTTAGGGAGGGGAGCGAACCGCCACTTTTTCAAATACTGGATAGCAATCCTTTCCAATTCCACATCTCCTTTCATCAGTGGAATGACCCGGTCCACTATACCATTGGGTAATACCCATAGAAGCATCTCAATCTCTGCCTCAACCTTTACTTTTACCTGGGGAGGGGCTGGCCTTTCTAAAATCTTTCTGGAGGCAAGCGCCCCTTTGATCCCCAATCGAAGGTTCTCCTCTAAGGGCTTTTCATGAACCATCTTCTCCTCGGAGACCCGGAGCCTTTCAACAATCCTCTCCGTTGCTTTATCCTTTAAGTGGGTCAGGTCCATTGCCTCCTTTTGGGAAGGGAAAGGAGGGTCTGGAATGAGGCGCTCTTCTCGTTTCCTTAAATAATCTTCGAATTCTTTCCCGATCTCCTTGAACGCCGGTAATTCCCTCAGTGCCTTGACCTTCTGTTCAGGGGATTGGGCTTCTATCTTATTTGGTCTTGGGTATTCTGGAGCAAGGGACCGCCAATCCTGCTCTGCACTGGCCTCTTCCATCTTCTTTAGAATGACTTCTTCCCGGATCCTTTTTTCCTCAGATGAAACCCTATCCCCCCATCCCAAAATCCTTTTGCTCTCCTGTGTCAGGGTCCTCCACCATGTTTTGAATGTTGGGCTAAGGAAAAGGTAACTTGACCCCAGACCCATTAGAATCAAAAAAAGAATGATGAGAAGGACAATGGGTCTCTTCTTTCTCCTAACTCTTTTCTTATTCAATGGTTTACCTCTTTTTGAATCTGATAAAGCCTTTTTCTGGCCTCTTCACGCCTTGCCTCTCCTTTGCCTTTTTCCAGCAATTTCTGATAGGCATGCTTTGCCTCCATATATCGCTTATCCTTGAAATAAAGATCGCCCAACTTAAGGAGGGATTCCTCCAAAAGTTCGCTCTGATGGGGATAGAGATAGATCACTTTTGAAAAATGAAGGATAGCCAATTCTCTATCCCCTTGTCCCAAATAGGCCTCACCCATCTTGAATTGAGCAAGAGAGGAAACCCTTTCTTCTGGGGATTGAATGGCAAT
This sequence comes from Deltaproteobacteria bacterium, assembly GCA_037441765.1. Classification (GTDB taxonomy): domain Bacteria; phylum Desulfobacterota; class BSN033; order BSN033; family UBA1163; genus JBBIRM01. The sequence goes on from JBBIRM010000150.1 coordinate 3,733, forward strand.
GGAGAAAGCAGAGATTGCCTCCATAAACCGCTTCTGCTCCAGATAAAGCATACCCAGCCTTAAATATCCTTCAAAACGGACCGCTTCTTGTGGAAACTTGTTGATAAATTCTTTTAAAATTCTTTCTGCCTCTTCGTTCTTCTTTAGATTTCGAAGCCCTTCCTCCATCCCGAGGTAGGCCCTCTTAACCATTGGGTGTTGAGGATGATTCTTAACAACCCATTCATATCTTTCCAATGCCTTTGAGTCACTGTTTAGAAGGAGGTAAAGATCTCCTGCCTCAACATAGGCATCCACCAAGAATCTTCCCTTGGGATGTTCTTTGATAAACTTTTCCAGTTCTCCTACCGCCTCTGACCATCTTCTCTCTTGCTTGAAGAGCAGGGCGAGACGGAACTGCGCCTCTTCCGCCCAATCACTACTTGGATAGTGCTGAATCAATTCCCGATAGGTTCTGGATGCCTTTTCCACCATTCGAGATCGTTGATAGTAATCTCCCAATTGCATAAGGGCTTGAGGGGCTAAGGGATGTCGGGGGTGGCGCTTTATAAAAATTTCCACATCCTGGATAAACTCCTCATAATTTCTCTCTTGAAGGTGGCAAAGGAGAATCCCATAATCGGCCTCAGATGCCTCCTTTGATTTTGGGAAATCCTTTGAGACCCTCTGATAGAATTGGATGGCCAATCCATACTGTTTTAGATTATAGTACCCATCTCCGATTTTAAGAAGCGATGGGGGAATCCATGGGCTCTCGGGGGCTTCTATAAGAAGGCGCTTAAAGGCTTCGATTGAGCGATGAAACTCCTTCTTCCTAAAATAGCACCAACCAATCCAATATTGAGATTCCTCCCAGAAGGAACTCTTCGGATAAGATTCAGTTAAACTTTTAAATTCCTCTATAGCCCTATCAAACTCTTCTTCCCGATAGGCGATCCAACCGAGAAGATAGATGGCCTTTTCCCTATATCCTTTCTTAGATTGAGAGGCCAATTGCTTTAAATATATTTTTGCCTTTTGGTATTCATTTTGATTCAAATAACATTCCCCGATCATCAGGGCAAGTGGGGGCAGGGTTTGGAATTGGGGAAACTCCTCAAAAAGTTTTAGAAAATAGTGATTGGCTTCTCTCCACTCCTCTCTCTGAAAATGATACCATCCCAAACTGTTTAGACCCTTAGGGTAAAGGGTCAAATCCCCCTTGAGGCGATTGATATACTCAACCCCTTTTCGGTAATCTTGCTTTCGAAGGGAAGCTTCGGCAAGCCAGTAAAAAATTTCATTTCTATCTTTAAAATCGGAATATTCAGATAAAAGTCTCTCCCAATAGAAGATTGCTCCATCATAATTTTTCTGATAAAAATGGGCATAGCCCAACCTCGAAAAGACCAGGGCTTCAAGGTTCGCCTTCCTTTTTTCTTCCAAAACCTTTAGGTAGTAAGAGATCGCACCAGGATAGTCCTTATCGTTGAATAAACATTCTCCAGTCATAAAGTAAGCCCATTCAATGAGGTCGCTTTCTGGATAATTCTTAATAAATTGCCGAAATATGGCAAGGGCACTACGGTACTGTTTCTGATCAAAATGGTATTGTCCGATATCGAAAAGCACTAATTCGACCCATGGAGAGGGAAGGAATTGAGATAGAAACCTTTGATAAAGATGGGTTGCCCTCTCAATCTCTTTTAATCCCAGATAGGTTCTCACAATCCCCCAGAAGATGGGGTCTGAGAGTCTGGTCTTTGGATAGTTGAGCAGAATCTCCTCAAATGCTTCTCTCGCTTCTATGTATTCCCCTAACGAAAGCAGAGACCATGCCATCGCATAACGAGCACTCTCCTCAAGTGGGTGCTTTGGATATCGTCTGAAAAGGCCACGAAACACCTCAGAGGCTTCCCTATATTTTTGAAGGCGAAAGAAACTTATGCCCATCAAATATTCGGCCTCCGCTCCCCACTTCCCCTGAGGATATCTTTGAAGGAGGGTCTTCATCTCCTGAATCGTCTCGTCGTATTTTTGAAGAAAATAGAGACAGTATCCTGACCAGAAGAGCGAGGATTCTGCAATAGGGTGACCCGGGCTCTTTTCATAAACCTGATGGAAGAACCGATATCCATTCTCATAGGTCCCTTTCTTAAGATGAATCCATCCTGATGAATAAAGGGCATAGGGATAGAATTGATCCTCAGGGTGTTCATCCACCACTTTTTGAAAATAGATTAAAGCCTCCTCCTCCCTCCCCTGATGGTAACGTGCCTCTCCCATCCAATAGGTCGCTGACCCCTTAAATGGGCTTTTTGGGTATTCCCGAATCAGCTTCTTAAATGACTGATAGGCATCTTCATACTTTCTTTCAAAGTATCGGTATCTCCCCTGCTCATAATAAGCCTTTTCTCCTACAAAGGCCTTTGCAATACCTGAGATCAAGCGGCCTGAGTAGGCACAACCAGGTTGAACAGTGGTGGGGCTCATCTTGCTCATAGGAGCAATGTCCTCTTCTCTCAGATCAAAGTGATCGACCCTGGGTTCTTCTTTCACCCCTTGCCCTATGATGAAGGGAAGAGGAATCTCCCTCCTCTCTATCCATTTCGTCTCTTCCTTACCTAAAAATAGAATTTCAGAAGGTGCTGAGCGACTTCCTTGCTCTCCCTCGCTGTAGGGAAGCGAAAAGGAAAAGGTCAGGCATAGTAATAGAAGAAGGCTAAAAAATTTGATCATGCAATTTTCTACATTATAAGTGATAAATTACTTTTAAGGTATCAGAAAAATGAATTGATTTCAAGGATTGACAGGATTTTTAAGCCTGTGGTAGATTAATTTCGATGGTAAAGGAGAGAGTTTTTATACCGATTTTTCTTGCCTTTTTTATGTTTTTTGCCAATTGCAAGGACAGAAAAATGTATCCCGATTCAAGTCCTGAGAGAGATTTCAAAGCCATGCGTGAAAGGATGGTGGAAACTCAGATTAAAGCAAGGGGGGTGAAGGACCCCCGTGTCCTATCTGCTCTATTAAAAGTAGAACGCCATCTCTTCGTTCCCGAAGAATTCCACTCCTCTGCCTACTCTGATCAACCCCTTCCCATTGGCGAAGGACAGACCATCTCTCAACCCTACATTGTTGCCCTCATGACAGAACTCTTGGAGTTGAAAGGGGATGAGAAGGTCTTGGAAATTGGTACCGGATCAGGCTATCAGGCAGCTATCCTTGCAGAAGTGGCTAAAGAAGTCTACAGTATTGAAATCATCGAATCCCTTGCCACCTCCGCAAAAAAACTGCTTCAAGAGCTGGGTTATAAGAACATCCATATCAAGGCGGGGGACGGATATTTAGGATGGCCTGAGGTGGCCCCATTTGATGCCATCATCGTGACCTGCGCACCTGATCATATTCCCAAGCCATTGATAGAACAGTTAAAGGAGGGTGGCCGAATGGTCCTTCCAGTTGGAACCTACTCTCAAGAATTAAAAAAGATTGTTAAGCGCTCAGGAAAGATTGAGACGACCAATGTTTTACCCGTAATCTTCGTCCCAATGACCGGCGAAGGCGTAAAACAGAAGAGATGAT
>JBBIRM010000151.1:0-7283 GCA_037441765.1 Deltaproteobacteria bacterium
AAAATTGGCTGCTTGACCAATTCATAGCCGCCAAAAAGGTGCAAAACTAGAGTAACTTTTATACTCATATATACCTATTGAGGTAGAGTATATATTTTAAAATGAGGCGTAAATAAATAAAAATTGGCAAAGCCAAGTTTAAGCAAAAATTTAATACCTATCGCCTTCAAGGTGAAATTAGTTTAAAGGGAAAGTAGTGATCCTAATTTTGAGAAGGATTTTTCTTTTTTTTTAGAGATTTCATCTGTTCTAATAGATTGCTAAGGGCCGATCGATGCTCTTCTGTCTTAACACAGTCAAGAAAGACCATTGCCTCATGCTGGATGACCTGCTCCAGGGTTGAGTGCATTCCATGACGGAGAAGTTCTTTCGATTTCTGAATGGCATAAAAGGGCATGGAGGCAATTTGTTTGGCCATTTTTTTAGCTTCTGGTATAAGTCGATGAGATGGAAACACTTTATTTACTATTCCCATTTCCAATGCCTCACGTGCATCAAAGGGCCTTGCAGTAAAAATGAGTTCAGCAGATTTACTGTAGCCAATCAATTTAGGAAGAAAATAAGTGCTACAAAATTCAGGGGTAACCCCTATCCGGGCAAAGGCGCAGCTAAATTTAGCCTTTTCCGAGGCAAGCCGAATATCACAGGTCAGGGTCACCGTAAATCCAAAACCATAGGCTGGCCCATTGATGGCTGCAATGAGGGGCTTCGTGTATTGGATAAAGGCCCTCGGAAACTCGATAGAGCCGAAACTTGTTTTCTTTTTATGATCTTTATCCTCCCTCTGAAACTCAACAAACCTGTTAAGATCGGCACCTGCACAAAAACCTCTACCCCGGCCTGTAAGGATCATTACTCGAATATGATCGTCCTTTTCGGTCTCTCTCAGAGCCTGGATCAACTCATTTTTCATCGTTTCATTAAGGGCATTTAGAACCTCAGGTCGGTTCAGGTAAAGCAAAACAATTCCATCTTCTTTGATTAATTCAATGGTTTTGAATTTCATGATTTTTCTCCATTATCCATATCTATATTGAACACCAAAGCCGCTCCGTGGGTAACGCCACTTTACAGAACCATAGATACAGGCCACCATGCATGTACCACATTCAAGACAACCAGTAAATTCAACCACCATCTCACCCTTCTCATTGAGGGAATAGAGGTTTGCCGGACAGGCATAGATACAGTATCTTTCCTTACAGGTTTGACAGATTTTTTGATCGAGAGAGATATGGCTCTCCTTGTCATTTTTAAAGGCATCCAAGGCAAGTTTTTCAGTAACCTTCATCAGGCCTCCAGTTTGAATTTTGAGATTTGAAATTTTGTATCCATTAAATTTTCCTAAATTGTAACCAATCTTTTAGGGTCTGCAGATTAAAAAAATTTTTTTTCAATTCGGTCATTTTGGTTTTATAAATTCCTTCTTTGGGTTTTTCGTCAACCCACATCACTTTTTCAAAGATATCAGAGATGATCTGAGGATAGTGATTAAAGAGCCTTTCATTATTAAGAACCATAGAGGTATATCGGAAGGTATTCATCTCTTTGAGGATAAAACTTTCATTAAGAAGTTTCTCATAATGTGATAAGGTTGAGGCTGAAAAATCATTTTTTGCCTTAGCCATTTTTATCGTCCTTCCAGCCAGAACCCCTGAAACCATGGCATATTCCATGCCCCTGACCGTCACCAGCATGTTTATCCCGAGGCCTGCTGCATCGCCTGTAAGTAACATTCCATCTGTATAGAATTTAGGGATTGTGTGAATTCCACCTTCAGTAATAAGATGGGCGGAATATTCGACGACCTCTCCCCCCTTGATCAGGTTTTTTATCTCAGGCCTTTCTTTAAACTGATCCAGTAATTTATAGACTTCCTCGCGGGGTTCTTTCTGATTGAGGGAGTGAATCCCTACCACCAATCCCAGAGAAAGGCTCTGTTGATTGGTATAGAGGAAGCCTCCTCCCATCACTCCTCTGGTAAGTGTTCCTAAAAAAAGTTGGGCGGCCCCTTCATTTCTTTCGAGTCGGAATCTATCTTCGATGATTTTTGAATCAAGGGCGATTACCTCCTTAAAACCGAGAGCAACATTTTGAGGCCGAAGGGGTTTCCTAAGCCCTGCTTTTTCTGCCATAAAGGAGAGGATGCCATCGGCTGCAACCACACAATCTGCCCCAATCTCCTCACCATCGGTTTTAACCCCTATGATTTTTTCACCATCTTTGATTAGATCGTCTACATTCTTTTGGGGGATGACAAAGACCCCTTTTTCTGAGACAAGGTCAGCAAACCACCGGTCAAATTTTGCCCTGAGAATCGTGTAGCTTGGATAAGGCTCTTGGTTGAATCGGTTGCTGTAGAGTTCAAAGGTGGTGGAGTTATCTCTACCCATAAAGGTAAGGATTTCTTTGACCACATGTCTTTCTAAGGGGGCATCTTTCCAGATGTCAGGAAGGAAGGGGAGAAGAGGGCGAAGATAGATTCTCCCGCCTGTTACATTCTTGCTACCGGAGAAATCCCCCCGCTCCAGGACGAGGATGGTCATCCCTGAATTGGCAAGTTCATAGGCACAGGAGAGCCCTGCTAATCCACCTCCAACAATGATGACGTCGACTTTTTCCATTTTATTTAATAAGCAGAGGGCGTTGGGCCAAGAGCAAATTGGAAAATTTGATACCGGTTTTTAAAGTTTGGTTTTTTTTACATCCTCCATGCCTTTATGCGCCTTCTGCGAGGACTTTTTTAAACTCTTCTGTTAATGCTGGCACAACCTGAAAGAGATCTCCAACAATTCCGTAATCGGCGTAGTTAAATATGAGTGCATTTGGGTCGGTATCCACAGCAACAACCGTTTTACAAGTCCCAATTCCAAGGACATGATGGATCGCCCCTGATATCCCAAAGGCCATATAGAGTTTTGCAGAGATGTTCTTTCCGCTCTTTCCAATTTGGTCCTTTTGATCCCTCCATCCTTCATCGACAACGGCTCGAGTTGTTCCCACAGATGCGTTCAAGACATCGGCCAACTCTTCGAGGATTTTAAAATTTTCTGCTGACTTAATCCCCCTTCCACCAGCCACTACGATATCTGCCTCTGAGATATCCAACTTCTCTCCACCTACCTTCTCCATTCCAAGAACCTTCTTTTTCAATAGGCTGTGGTTTGTCTGGAATGGTACTGAAATCACCTGGGCAGATTTATTGAGTTCTTGATCTACGATAAACGTATTATTCCTCACAGTTGCCATCTGGGGTCGATCCTCTGAAAAAGAGATCTCTGCAAAGACCTTCCCTCCATAGATAGGGCGAATGGCAGTCAGCCTTCCATCCTCTCCCATCGATAAGTCAGTGCAGTCAGGCACATAACCTGTTCGAAGATGCATGGCCAACCTCGGGAAAAGGTCCTTTCCTGTGGATGTGGCTCCACCTAAAAGGATAGAAGGCCTGTGTTCATTAATTAAAGAGGCGATACTGGGAAGATAGGCGTCGGAAGTATAGAATGTAAGGGCAGGGTCTTCGATCAGGAAGATCTTGTCAGCAAAAGTCATAAGACTCTTTACTGCTTCTTGAAGGTTGTTTCCTAAAAGAATGGTTGCAACCTGGCCCCCTGTTTTTTTTGAAAATTGAGCCGAGGCAGATAAAAGTTCATATGTTATTTTTTTTACTTTTCCATCCTTATGTTCTGCAAGAACCCAGATTTCATTGGACATAGTGCTTCCTTTCAGGGATATTTGGCATTGAGCTTATATTACTTTTGCTTCTTCTCTGAGAAGTTTAACCAATACCTTTACATTTTCTGGAAAATCGTCTTTAATGATTCGGACGGGTGGCCGTTTGGGTGGAGGAAAATATCTATTCAATTTTATCTTGGCTGAATGAGGTCCTACATCGGTTGTGGTCAATCCAATAGCAGAAAGGTCCACCTTTTTAATTTGGGCCTTCATCGCCTTCATCACATTCATCACTTGTGGAATACGTGGAGTATAAAGGCCTTTCTGACAAGTGAAAAGGGCTGGAAGGGGGCAGGAGAGGGTCTCTTTTCCTCCCTCCACTTCACGGGTCACTTTTGCCCCTTTCTTCGGATCCTCAATCTCAAGACCAATTATTGAATTCACATGGGGGATACCCAGTAACTCTGCCACCGAAGGTCCAACGATCCCTGCATCATCATCCATTGCCTGTCTGCCTGCAAGAATAAGATCGAAGGGTTTATCTTTGAGATAGGTGGCCAAAACTTTTGCAATTGAAAAAGGGTCTGATCCCTCAAGGGCAGGATCTGAAAATTGGAGAGCATCATCCGCTCCCATTGAAATCCCCCTTCTCAGGGCGTCTACCCTCCGGTTGTCAACTGTTAAAACAGTTACCTTCCCCCCAAACTTCTCTTTCAACCTCAGAGCGGCCTCAATAGCCACCTCATCAAAAAAATTAGTGAAGTATTTATTTTCGATCTCCAGTTCAGAGTCCGTTTTTACTTTAACCATCGCCTCTGGGTCGGGGACCTGCTTGACCAGGACATAGATTTCCATCTCAACCCCCAAATCGTAAATTACCAAACATCAAGCACTAATAATCAAATAATTTCCAATTAGCAAATTCGAATAACCAAACTTTTGAATCTCGGTTATTTAATCTTTACAAAAAACTCTTCCCAGATAATCGCAGAGCACTTCGTGGGTTCCGCCACCGTAGAGTAAGAATTTTGCGTCCCTCCAGAATCTCTGGACAGGATATTCAGTGCAAAATGCATTTCCTCCATAAATTCTCATCGCCTCTTCAACAGCATACATGCACATCTCAGTGGCGTGATACTTGGCCAACATGCATTCATTGATGCAGGGGATTTTATTTTGAATCATCCAGGCACATCTGTAGAGGAAGGTCCTCGAGGCTTCATACCAGGCCCAGAATTTTGCAAACTTTTCCCTGATCAGTTGGTATTTACTGATAGGATTTCCAAAGGCGATTCGGTTATTGGCATACTGTCGGGCATCTTCCATGGCCTCCTTGGCAATTGCCAGGGCACTCATACCAGTCATAACGCGAACTTCGTTAAGGATCTCTCCAGCATATTGAACCCCCTTCCCAATCTCCTCGCCCAAGAAATTCTCATCTGGGACAAAGACATTATCAAAAACCAACTCCCCTGTTACCGAACATCGGGAGCCTAATTTATGGAGCCTCTGCCCGGATACGAAGCCATCTCGATTCTCCGACTTCCTTTCGACCAGAAAAAAATTGAGTCCCTTAAGGCCCAATTTTGTGTCTATGGTTGCCATCACGGTGGCGAAGTCGGCAATAGGACCATTGGTAATCCATTGTTTCCTTCCAGTAATCCTCCAGCCTCCATCTACTTTAGTGGCCAATGTTCTGGTTCCTCCAAGATCGGAGCCGGATTGATCCTCTGTAAAACAGATGGTTCCAATCTTTTCTCCCTTGATGGCAGGAACAAGAATCCTCTGTTTGATTTCTTCATTTCCAAAACGACCGATGAAGTAAGTTCCCATAAGGATTTGCATGGTCACTGCCATGAAGAATCCACAGGAGCCTCGAGCCAACTCTTCATAGAAGATCATCTGGGTAATGGTGTCCGTACCCATTCCGCCGTATTTCTCTTCATGCCTTAGCCCGAGATACCCAAGGGAGGCAAATTCCTTCCAGAGATCCCAGGGGAATTCCTCCTTTTCATCCAATTCCTTTACCCTTGGCATAATCATCCGATTAACTGTATCTCGTATGGTCTGCCTGAAAAATTCTTGTTCCTCTGTAAATGTGAAATCGAGGGCCATAGATTGCTCCTTTCATCGTGACAGTTCGGAGTGATCGGTTCATAGCAAAGATTATTTTTAGAACTCCGAACTACCAATTCCTATCTATGAACTAAATGATGTTTTTCTCCTTCAACTCCTTTAGTTGCTCGGTACTGTATCCTAATAGGCCTCCGTAGATCTCCTCATTGTGTTCTCCAAATCTCGGGGGGAAGCTAAGTCTCTGATTGACCGATTTCAGGTAGGGGGTCATAAAAGGAGGGGGTGCAATCGTAATCTCTATCCCTGTTTTTGGGTCTTTACTTCGAATCAGATTTGGTTTTACCAAAGGATCCTCCACCACTTCGTCAATGGAGTTCACTTTAGAAATAGCGATCGTAGCCTTTGTAAAAATCTCAATCAGTTGTTCAGTCGTAAATTTTTTAGTGATGGTATTGATCGCCTGATTGATTTTTTCTACATCTGCAATACGGCCTGCATTTCTTTCGTATTCCTTTTTGGAGAGGGATTCGAATCCCGGAATCTTTGTCATTGTCTCCCATTGTTTATCATTTCCAACAGCAATATAGACATATCCATCCTTAGTCTCATATACAGAGACCGGAGCGAAGAATTCGTGCGTATTCCCCCTTCGTGTAATCTTCTTTTTGAATGAGACCGTATGGGTAATGGGCTGTGTTAGCCAAGAGACCGTGCTTTCAAACATCGAAAGATCAATCCTGCTTCCCTCGCCTGTCACCGCTCTTTTAAAAAGGGCCTTCATTAAAAGGCCATATCCATGTTCGCTTGCACCCATATCAGGAAGTGGAATGCCCATGACCTGGGGAAAGCCCCCCTTTTCTCCAGTCAATTCCATTAATCCTCCTCTTGCCTGGAGAACAGGGTCATAGGCTGCTTCATTGCTCTGTGGGCCGAAACCTGTCATCCCTAACCAGATGATATCCTCTTTGATCTTTTTGAGCATCTCATATTCAATTCCGAGTTTTGCGTAATTTCTTGGAAGCTGATTCGTAGCAAAGATATCTACATTCAATTTAACGATGAGTTCTTTTAAGATGTTCTGTCCTTGAGGTGTTCCGAGGTCTAAGGTGATGGCCTTCTTTCCTGCATTGATGGAAAGATAGTAAGAATACATCCTGTCCTCCTTTAATATATCATCTCCCACACGACGATTTGGGTCGCCATAGACAGGATGTTCCAGACGTATGACAGTTGCTCCGTCTTCTACCAAGCGGAGGGTTAGATATGGGAGAACAGTTGCTTGCTCAAGACTTAAGACTGTTATATTTTTAAATAATTGGAGATCATCCATTTCTATCACCTCCGAATGTAAATTTTGGATACTGTATACAAAATGATATATACCCAAAAACCCTTCCTATTGTCAAGAAAAATTCGGGAGAGCTCTGAAAAAGTCATAGAAAGACTGGGGATGTGGGGTTCAAAAATCTTAGAATGCGGGCAATAAGAAGTTATTAATGGGAGCATTAAATAAATGAGATCTTAAGGAGGGTTTG
>JBBIRM010000152.1:0-7194 GCA_037441765.1 Deltaproteobacteria bacterium
AGGAAGGATATCCCAAACCCGATTTAATTTGGACGACTCACCTTTGCAGTCAGCATTCAAAATGGTATCAGGAAGTTTCAAGGCGTCTTGGTGGCATACCTCTTTATGCGATAGATATGATCGGAGGGGGAAATGCAGAAAAGGATTCTAAAATTGTAAACTATGTGAGCAACCAGATTGAGGAGGGAATTCGCTGGCTTGAGAGGATCACTGGAAGGGAGTTCTCAGATGAACTTTTCATCAAGTCTGCTCGAAACGAAATCAAATGCCTTGTGCTCTGGGGAAACATCTGTGCACTAAACAGAAATAGCCCTGCCCCGCTCGATGAACGTCGGCTGATTGCCCTATTTCCACCTGCCCTGGTAGACCGAACAACTGATGAGGCTGTGCAGTTGTATGAGGCATTACTTAATGAAGTGAAAAATATGGTAAAAACTGGGCAGACTGTGGCCCCAAATCAACGCTACCGAATTGTCTATTTTGGAATCGCCCATACCTACGGTCATCCAGAAATGGCAAGAATTCTTAGAGATGCAGGAGCCGAGATTGTCGCCTCTGTCTATACCTTCGGGACGTGTGGCAATTTCAGAGGAATTGTAGATGGAAGGTGGTCATGGGACCCCATTGACCCTGAATGGGTAGAGGAACTTGATTTGTCTACTCGGAGAAAGGCCATTATTGAACTTTCAAAAATCGTTCTGGGTTGGCCTACATGGCAAGGGGTTCGATCCTACTGGGCATTGGAGCAAATGGCCCGGGCGATGATAACAGAATATCAGGCAGATGGGCTACTGCTCGCTCCCAGCCGTAGCTGTGAAACCGACTTCAGGAATGGGTATGTCGGGCTTCAGCGCATTTTTAAGGGCCAAATTCCGACCATAGAATACGATAGCGACCAAGTGGATGTTAGGAAGATGGATTTACCAGGCGCCAAAAGAAAGACAGAGTTATTTGTAAAGTTGATGGAGGCTCACAAGAGGAGGCATGCACGATAAATGACAGAAAAAGTGCACAACACAATCATCCAGAAGTTTCGATCCATAACTAAGAATCCTCATGAATATGCTAAAAACCTTAAGGAAGATGGGCAACTCTTAGCAGGATATATGTGCACTCATGTCCCTGAGGAGATCCTCTATGCTGGGGGCATCATACCTGTTAGGATTATAAGTTCCCATGTCTCCCAGGGAATGACTAGAAGTTATATGCATGAAACCTATTGCTCTTTTTCACATGACTGCGCCTACCAGGGACTAGCGCACAATTATGATTTCTTAGATTTGATTGCGAGCAGTAGCAGTTGCATCCATATGGGTGAAGCATTTAATGTTTGGGTGAGGTTTGCAGGATTTCAGGAAAAAAGCTTCCTTATTCCATATCCCCATATAATAGAAACTAAATTTGCTGGCCTTTTGATGAAGGAATCCTACGAAGCGTTTAGGCAATTCCTCGAGAAGTTGTTGAAGCGACCTATCCTGGATGAGGAAATTGAGAATTCTATTAAGATTTATAACCATACTCGAAGGCTTCTTAAACGCCTCTGGGAGTTCCTCAGATACGAAGACTCACCAATTACAGGACCAGAAGTTTCAACTGTGACTCTTGCCTCCCAGTTAATGGATAAACGAGAATTTAATCAAATGTTGGAGCAACTTATTCAGAGTTTAGAAGTCAAGCCTTATAAAGGACCTTCTGGGGTAAGGCTGATGGTATCAGGAGGGGCCTGTGACGACATGGGGATTTTCGATTTAATTGAAAATCTGGATTATAGGGCCAACCTGATTTTTGTTGATTCTTGTACAGCCACTCGTTATTTCTGGTTCGAAGTGCCTGAGGGAAGACCTGATAAGCTTCAGGCGATCGCTGAGGGATACATCAGAAGAATCCCTTGTCCTGCAAAAGACAATGTCCCTGGTACCGGGGAGAAAAAAAGGTTCAGATTCATTCAACAGTTTATAGAAGAGTTCAAACCAGATGGAATTGTTTTTCTCTATCAGAGGTTCTGTAGCCCTCAACCCTTGGATGTTGTGGCCCTGAAACCTATCTTAGGTAAATTGGGAATTCCCTCGACTGAGTTTGAACTCGATACCACTTTACCTATCACTCAATTCCGCACAAAATTGGAGGCCTTTTTAGAAATGATAAAGGGGGTTTCGCCTTGAATAACAGAGAAATTATGGCCGGGCTTGATGTGGGACACGTTAATACAAAATCCATAATCATTAGAAGTGAAGAGATTCTCGGGTTTGCCACTGTACCTTCAGGTTTGAAAGCCGTTTCTTCTGCACAAGAAGCACTCAAAAAGGCTTTACAGGCCTCTGGGGTCTTAAGTAGTGAACTCAAAATGATTGGTGTTACAGGTTTCTTTAGAAATATGATTCAAAAACAACTTAACATAAAGATCGCTGTACCCGAGGAGGTAGCAGAGGCAAAAGGGGCTGTATTCCTAAATAGGAATTCGAGAACCCTGATCAGCCTTGGGGGAAATATACAAAAAGCACTCCGCTACGACCAGGATGGGAATCTTATCGATATCATTCAAAATGACAAATGTGCTGATGGTCTGGGCATCTTTTATACATCCATGGCCAAGGCCTTTGGGATTGATGAACATGAATTATCCGAATTAGCACTTAAATCTACTAAGCATTTATCGGTCGCTATTCACTGTCCTGCATCCGCTGAGTCTGAAGCGATTGATCTGATTTGTCAGGGGATAGACATTCCCGATGTGGCAGATGCCATCTTGAGATTCATCGTCGAGCGTATTTCAGCCATGTGCACAACGATACCCCTCGAACCGGAGATCGTTGTTGCCGGAGGATTGGCCAAATCCAGAGCGTTGATAAAACATCTTTCCTTATTGCTCAAACATGATCTAAACGTATTGAGCACTCCTGAGTATGTAGGGGCAATTGGTGCTGTGATCAGTTGTGGAAGTGAAAAATGAGTAAATATTCATTAAAAAACGGTGGGCTCGATTGGAAGAGGGCTGAGAGAATGGTTGCCGGAGTAGATATTGGAGCAGTGAGTTCCAAAGCAGTAATACTGGTGGATGGGCAACCCTATGCGTTTTCTCAAGTACTAACTCGGACACCCAAAGAATCAAGTCTCAAGGTAATGAATGCGGTTTTAGCGGAAACAGGCTTAACGTTAGAAAATATCTCTTACATCGTGGCAACCGGTTGTGGGAGGGGTCAGGTCCCCTTTGCCCATAGAAAGATCACTGAAATTGCCTGTGCTACTGCAGGGGCTGTCCACCTATGGGGTCCTTCTGTGCGGACGGTGCTTGATGCAGGAGGTCAAAGTTGCAGGGTTATTCACTGCACCGAAAGAGGAAGAGTAACCGATTTCTTATGGAACGACAAATGTGCCTCAGGAATCGGACGTTCAATGGAAACATTTGCCTACCTTTCTAAAAAAGAAATCTCTGAAATTGGAAGCATTTCCTTTCAAACTGAGACCTTTCCTCAGTTGAGTGACTTTTGCACGGTTTATGCTCAATCAGAAGCCCTCGATTTAATCCGGGACAACGTGCCAATTGAACAAGTCATCGCTGCCTTTCACCAGGCCATGGCAAAGAGAATTAGTACGTTAGTAGGTAGGTTAGGTCTAAAAAAGGACTTCGTAATCATTGGAGGACTGGCAAAGAATCAAGGAATAGTAAATGGGATAGAAACTTTCTTAAAGGTATCCAGATTAACCACTAAAACTGAATGGGATCCTATGTTAATCGTAGCCTTAGGTGCTGCTTTATATGCAGATGATTTCTATAAAGGTGTGAAATCTGGTGTATCAACCTCCAACAAGGATGAATCAATTTTTAGTGGATAGAATTTAAGGGATTGGGATGGATCGGACAGGTCAATACTGGAATCCTTTCATTGAGACTTTGCCAAGAGAGAAGCTCATAAAGATTGAATTGAAACTGTTTCGGGTCCTTCTTCAATGGGCCAAAGAAAATTCCCCTTTCTATCGCAGAAAGTTGCATGGGATCGATCCCCAAGATATCAGAAGCCTTGAAGACATTGCCAAAGTTCCAATGACCGAAAAGGAAGAACTCCGAATGGCCCAAGAAGGCAAAGAGCCCTTCCCATATGGAGAACTTTTAGCTGTTCCATTAGAACACTTATCTGAATTTCACCAAACATCAGGGACCACAGGAAAGCCGGTTTATATTCCAGATACCTATGAGAGCTGGCAATGGCTTGTAGAGGTTTGGTGTTACATCCTTTATGCTGCAGGGTTTAGGAGATCTGATCGTGTCTTTATTCCTTTCGGCTATAATGTTTATATCTCATTTTGGCAGGGCCATTACGCCGCTGAAAAGATGGGATGCGAAGTCGTTCCAGGAGGTGCGCTTGATACGAAAGGTCGTCTTCTAAAAATGAAGGAGGTGAAGGCAACAGCACTAATGAATACTCCAACATATGGCCTACACATGGTAGAGGTAGCAAAGGAGATAGGGTTAGACACAAAAAGAGACTTAAATATTAAGAAGATCATCTGCGCGGGGGAACCCATGCCAGAGCCCACTCGGCTTCGCTTGGAAGAGGAATGGGGAGCTGATGTGTATAACCACATTGGTGGGACAGAACCAGGGGGATGGGCAGGGATGTGTTCTGAAAAAAAAGGGATGCATGTGATTGAGCCTTATTTTCTTCTGGAGATGGTCGATCTGGAAACGATGTCGAAACCAGTTCCATCAGGAGTGAGAGGCGTTGCAGTCATTACCTCACTTTGCCGTAGATGTGTACCACTCATTCGATTCAACCTGAAGGACATTATGATGGTTCTCGATGATCCCTGCCCTTGTGGAAGGACTTCTATCAGAGTAGACCAAGTTGAAGGTCGAGTTGATGATCTAAGAAAGATTCGGGGAATCTTTTTCAGCCCCAACATAGTGGAAGAAGTAGTACGAGGTGGATTTCCTGAGGTTGTTGAATTTGAGACCATACTAACCAGAGAAGGGGTTATGCCTGTTCTCACTTTGCGTTTAGAGCTGGACCCTTCTATTGGTGAAAATCAAGGGAAATGGATTCAAGACCGACTTCAAGAACAACTCAAAATCAAAACAAACCTTACCTTTAAAATAGAAAGGGTAAAGCCAGGCGGATTACCACGTTACACTTTGAAATCGTCAAGATTTAAAGATCTCACAAAATAGGAGTGAATACTTTGGAATATGATCTTAAAGCCATACATCTTGAAATCAAGGCAATTGAAGAAAGAGTGATCAGATTGAAAGAGATGGGTTCCGGAGTAGAAACGATCGAGAGGAATGCGAATGCCATCCTTTCTTTCATCTACATTCTTAAAAAGAACATTTCAGATATCATTGAAATAGCAGATTAAAAGATTAATGATTTTTTATTCAGCCAAACGAGTGGGGGTGATAAAAGGGTGAGTGATATTGAACTATACCCAGATAAGATATTCTTCAATGGGAAGATTGTAACGGTTGACAGAAAATTTAGCATTGAAGAAGCCCTTGCAATTAAAGATGACCGTTTTATCGCTGTTGGAAGATCCTCAGAAATTCTTCCTTTAGCAGGGCCCAATACGGTAAAGTATGATCTCGAAGGAAAAACAGTGGTTCCAGGATTCATTGATACCCATCCTCATCTTGCCCATGCTGGCCCAAGGAGCAAAATTCCTACTCTAAAAGGGCTAATGTCTATCGAGGAAATCAAAGGAGTGGTGAAGGCTTTGGCCCAAAGAATGCCTCCTGGTCAATGGATTATTACTGCTCCTATTGGAGATCCACCTTATTTCTTCGGTATCCCTGAAACACTCAAAGAAAAGCGCTACCCGAATCGCTGGGATCTTGATGAAGTTTCTCCAGATCATCCTGTATACATCTCCGCACCTATTTGTAGAGTTCCTAATGTAGCCATTCTTAATAGTAAAGCATTAGAATTGATCGGAGTGACGAAAGACTCGCCTTCTGAACATAATAATGTAAGGATTGAAAAAGACCCAGTAACAGGTGAACCAAGAGGGATCATTTATGGAATGTCACCGATCTACAATTTGAGTCCATTCTTTCATCGTTTCATGTCTCTCCTACCTCCCATGCCTTATGCGATGAAGATAGAGGGAATGAAGAACTTGATCGATCTTTATATCTCTTCTGGAATAACTTCGGTTTATGAGGCACATTATGCTTCTTTAGAGGAACTCAGGATGTATATGGATCTCTGGTTGAAAAAAGAACTTAGGCTAAGAGTTTATTTTGTTTATGAAGTTGATACAACAAAATCGATAGAACAAATCGAGGCCTTTTTGAAAGGTCTTATTCATGCATCTGGGTCTGGATTCGGTGACTACCATTTAAAAATCGGGGGAATATGTGTTTCTCTTGACGGGCCTATCTGGCACGGCTTGGCTTACATGAGAAAGCCCTATAAGGATCCGTATGGAAATATGACCGAAGGGCTGCTCCTTTGCCCTATTGAAAAGCTCAGACGGATTGCGTTTTTTGCTGCAGAAAATGATCTGAGGATGCACACTTGTTTTGGTGGAGACAGGGCCTTTGATATTGCGCTTCAAGTCTATGAGGAAGTGAACCAGAAAATTCCAATTCGTGAGAAGAGGTGGGTGGTCGAACATTGCATTCTCGCTCACCAAGATCAGATTGAAAAATGTAAAAAATTGGGGCTTACTGTGACAACATGCACTAACTTCCTCTGGGGAAAGGGAATCGAAGTCTTCCAAGAAAGAATGGGGGAGGAAACCCCTTATCGTGTTTTTCCCATAAGAAAATGGATTGATGCTGGCGTCCCAGTAGCCCAGAGTACGGATTATGGTCCTTATATGCCAATGTTCACCCTGTGGCAGTCCATTGCTCGGGTTGCGGGACTGACTGGGAAGAGTTTTCTCACCCCTGAACAGAAAATTACTCGCGAGGAGGCTTTAAAAATATATACATATAACGGTGCTCATGCCATGTTCTGTGAGGATAAAATAGGCTCCATTGAAGTGGGAAAACTGGCAGATATGGTAGTCCTCGGGGATGATATTTTAACCTGTAAGGAGGAGGATATCCCCTTAACTCCCATTGAAATGACTCTAATTGGAGGAAGGGTAGAATACCAGCGAACTTCAAAGTAAACCCTGTAGATACCCCCTAAAGAACTGTTAAACGTTTAGTGCTATACTCTTAGCCTATTTGGGAATCTTTAGGAATGGGGC
>JBBIRM010000153.1:0-5989 GCA_037441765.1 Deltaproteobacteria bacterium
TAAGCCTTTCAAGTTCTTCTCTGAGGATTTTAAGCCCTTCATCGAGAGTCTCTGAAAATCGCTCTTCTTCGTTTCGGATCACTTTTGAGACAAAGGCCTCAGTCTCTCTTAACTCCGGATATGCCTCCTTCATCAAGTCAACCACTTTGGAGGAGATTCGATCAAGGAAAGGGCCATCTATTCCGAGAATCCTTCCATGGCGCATCGCCCTTCTCATGATTCGGCGAAGTACATAGCCCCTCCCTTCATTAGAAGGTAATACACCATCGTTGATGAGAAAGGTAGAGGCCCGAGCATGGTCACCAATCACCCTCATCGATATATCGTATCGGATGTCTTCTCCATATCCTTTTTGGCAAAGACCTTCCACCTCTTTAAGGAGCGGTCGGAAGAGGTCAGTCTCGTAATTGCTTTTGACCCCTTGAAGGATAGCAGAGATCCTTTCCAGACCCATACCTGTGTCAATACAGGGTTTAGCAAGAGGATGGAGGGTGCCAGAGGTATCCCGATTAAATTGCATAAATACAAGGTTCCAGAGTTCAAGGAACCGGTCGCACTCACAACCCACCTGGCATTGAGGCTGACCGCAACCCACCTCCTCGCCCTGGTCAATTATGATCTCGGAACAGGGACCGCAGGGGCCAGTCTCACCCATAGCCCAGAAGTTATCCTTCTTCCCCATCCGAACAATCCGCTCTGTAGGAATTCCGATTTTTCTCCAGATTTCATAGGCTTCCTCATCTTCCACATAGATGGTGATCCATATCTTCTCCTTAGGCAATCCCCAACGATTTATCAGAAGATCCCATCCCATCTCGATGGCGCCTTCTTTGAAGTATTCTCCAAAGGAGAAGTTTCCTAACATCTCAAAGAAGGTATGGTGTCGGGTTGTCTTCCCAACATTCTCAAGATCATTGTGCTTTCCTCCTGCCCGAACGCATTTTTGAAAAGAGACCGCTTTGGTATAATCTCGGGTCTCCTCTCCGAGAAAGACCCCTTTAAATTGATTCATTCCAGCATTGGTGAAGAGTAGGGTGGGATCGTTTTTTGGAACGAGGGAGGAGCTCCGAATGACTCGATGTCCCCTCTCCTCGAAATAGTTAAGAAAGGCCCTTCGAATCTCGGTAGAGGTCATTGTTTCAGATGCGTCCCCCTCGATCATTCATCTTCTCACTCATTGGCCTTCCAACCCTTAGCCTCTTCTCGGCCTCCCTCTCTTTCTCCTTCTCTTTCTCTAAAACCTCAAAATCTTCCCAGGTGGCATCGCTGGAGGCCAGGATACCCTTAACCCTAAGAGCGAAGTCATCAGGGTTGGTGCAATGCTTGAGGGCCTCTTCATAGCTGATCAAACCTGCTTTCAGGAGGAACATGAGTGACTGGTCAAAGGACTGCATCCCATAGGCGGTTACTCCTTTGGCGATGGCATCGTTGATCTCATTGGTCTTGTCCTTCTCAATGATGCACTCCCTAACCCTTGCAGTGGAGACCAATACCTCAACTGCAGGTACCCTCCCCATTCCATCTGCCCTCGGGACCAGACGCTGTGAGATCACACCTTTGAGGACGGCTGCCAGTTGTAACCGAACCTGTTTTTGATGGTATGGAGGGAAGACCGAGATGATTCGGGTGATCGTCTCCGTGGCGTTAAGTGTGTGTAGGGTGGACATTACAAGATGTCCTGTCTCGGCTGCAGTCAGAGCGGTCTCAATCGTCTCAAAATCCCTCATCTCCCCTACCAGAATGACATCTGGATCCTGTCGGAGGGCAACCCTTAAAGCACTGGAGAATGTACTCGTATCTGAACCAATCTCCCTCTGATCAATGATCGATTTCTTATCCTCATGGATGAACTCAATCGGATCTTCAATAGTGATGATATGGCAGTTTCTCTCATTGTTGATGATATCGATCATGGAAGCCAGGGTAGTGGACTTACCACTTCCGGTTGTCCCTGTTACCAGGATGAGCCCCCTCTGCTCGAGTGCTATATTTCTGATCACCGGGGGAAGATGAAGTTCCTCCAGGCTCTTAATCTGGTAAGGAACAATTCGCAGGGCAATTCTCATCTTACCTCTCTGTTGAAAAACATTAACCCGAAATCGTCCAAGACCGTAAACCTCATAGCCCATATCGACCTCTCGATTCTTGATGAATCGCT
Organism: Deltaproteobacteria bacterium; assembly: GCA_037441765.1. Classification (GTDB taxonomy): domain Bacteria; phylum Desulfobacterota; class BSN033; order BSN033; family UBA1163; genus JBBIRM01. Next base: position 2,159 of record JBBIRM010000153.1, read on the forward strand.
CCTTCTGCCAATCGTTCATCAATCCAAAGGCCATTTTTGAGACGTCATTGAGGTCAAAGGGTTTGACCTTATTCCATGGTTTTAAGACCCCGTTGACCCGCATGATGGGTGGGAGTCCCACTTTGATATGAACATCCGAGGCCTCCTGTGAAAGGGCTTCCAAAAGAATCTGATTTAAGTCCATCTTCTTCCTCCTCTTTGGCTATCCCGCCACTCCAAATCTTGAGCTGCGGAAGTGTTCAAGGATATCCCTTTCCATCTCCGCAAGGATTTTTGGATTCTCTTTTAAAAACTGTTTTGCATTCTCTCTTCCTTGGCCTATCCTTTGGCCTCCATAGGTATACCAGGTTCCACTCTTCTCGACCAGATTCTTCTCCACTGCCAGGTCCAGCACATCCCCTTCTCTTGAAATCCCTTCACCATGAATGATATCAAATTCCACTTCCTTAAAGGGTGGAGCGACCTTGTTTTTTACCACCCGTACCTTAGTCCTTGAGCCTATCACATCCTGGCCCTGTTTGATGGAGGCGATCCGCCTTATGTCAAGTCGGACGGAGGAATAGAATTTGAGGGCATTGCCTCCAGTGGTGGTCTCTGGATTCCCAAACATCACACCGATCTTCATCCGAATTTGATTAACAAAGATGAGGATTGTCTTAGACTTGCTGAGGATGGCCGTCAATTTTCTTAAGGCCTGGGACATGAGTCGGGCCTGCAGTCCCATATGGGCATCACCCATCTCCCCTTCGATTTCAGCCTTTGGAACAAGGGCCGCAACCGAATCAACAACAATCACATCCACCCCTCCACTTCTGACCAGGTGTTCTGCAATCTCAAGGGCCTGTTCTCCTGTATCGGGTTGGGAGATTAGAAGGTCTTCGATCTTTACACCCAAATTTTTTGCATATTGAACATCAAGGGCGTGTTCCGCATCGATAAAGACAGCAATTCCACCCCTCTTCTGGGCCTCAGCAACCACATGAAGGGCTAATGTGGTCTTTCCAGAAGCCTCAGGACCATAAATCTCAATCACCCTCCCCCTTGGCAGGCCCCCCACACCAAGGGCAAGATCAAGGGAGAGAGATCCTGTGGAGATTGTAGGAATCTCTCCAGGCCTTGCCTCCGCACCCAATTTCATGATAGCACCCTTACCGTATTGCCTCTCAATCTGTGTGATAGCAAGCTCCACGGCCTTTCCCTTACTGGAATCCACCTTTGCCTCTGTCTTTGCTTCAGTTTTTGTCATTGGGTTCTCCTTCTATTGCTTAACCTGCATGATGAGAATTTTTAAAAGTTAATCCTCTCAAACTGATCTCCCTCAATGCAGTGTAAATCGGACCCGATGGCCTCAAATCACTCTTAAATAAAATTACCTTCTCGACTTGAATCTCCCCAAACTCCTCCTCTCTATATCTTTCCATCCCCTTGATCAAATCCTCCTTTCCCTTGCCTGATCTCACTCTTCCCAAGGTCAGATGGGGATGGAAGGGGCGGTCCTCTGGTGGAAACCCAATCTTTTCGAATTCTATTTCTAATTTTCTTTGAAAGGAGGTTAACTCTTCCTTCCCTTCTCCGAACCCTATCCAGATTACCCTCGGGTTTCTTAGATTGGGGAAGGCGCCCATTCCCTTTGCTCTTAAAAAAATGGGTGGGGTTTCTTGGACCGTTTGATCGATGGATTTAACGATGGGTTCAATTTTCGATTCATCAATATTTCCAAAAAACTTTAATGTGAGGTGTAGGTTCCCAGGGCTAACCCATCGCACATCGGATTGGGACGATCTCAAGTTCCCCTGAACCTCCTCGATCTTACTTAGAAGTGCTCGTGGAAGTTCAATGGCCAGAAAGGTTCGAATCAATGAGACCCTCTTCAATTGAAATGATGTTAACATAATTTCAAAAAAAGTCAATGAGAAAAAGATGTTGGATAACTTAGGACTCATTAAATTCTGCTTGACAAAGGTGGCCTTTTTTGATACGAGATTTATGAGTTTAAGGTATTTATTTTTGGTTTCTCATAAACCTTTAAAAATTTCCTTTCCTCAAAATGAAGGGAGGTGATAAGGTCTATAACCTCCGGTCAATCCAATAAAATGCCTGCTGAATATTTCTATTTTTGAAAGGAGGGGCAAATAATGAACGAGAAAAAGAAAGAAGAAGTACGGGGAACCTTTGAGTTCCTCAAGGATTGGGGTGATGCGCTCACCCGTTGGACAGAGCGCTGGATCCCTGATGCTTTCGTTATTGTGATCATATTAAGTATTGTAACTTTTGTCTTTGCCCTAATCTGGGGATTTAAGCCAGAGGTTGGAATTGGCTCAAGGGCATTTGAATCAGTGAAGGCCTGGGGAAATGGATTTTGGGCCTTGCTCTCTTTTGCAATGCAGATGTGTCTGATCATGATGACAGGCTACATCCTGGCTTGTTCCCCACCTGTAAGAAGATTATTGGATGGACTTTCTGGATGGTCCAATCCTGAAAAACCCTGGCAGGCAATTGTAGCGATGTCTCTTTTCTCCATGATCATAGCCTGGCTTAACTGGGGATTGAGTTTAATTGCAAGTGCAATGTTTGCGCTCTTCATTGTTAGGAGAAATCCAAAGGTTGACTATCGACTTCTTGTTGCAGCGGCCTATTTAGGATTGGGCTGCACCTGGCACTCAGGGCTATCAGGTTCTGCTCCTTTGCTGGTTGCAACTCCTGATAATTTCTTAATAAAAGCAAAGTTGCTGGATGCGGTTATTCCTACGACGAATACTATTTTTCACCCATTTAACATCATCCTGACTATTATCATTGTAGTGGTTGTTACTATCTTGATGGCCCTAATGCATCCAAGGCCAGAGAAAACCTTTACTGTAAAACCAGATTTGATGGAGAAACTGAAGCTTTATGAAGCGCCACCGAAACCTGCAAAATATGAGAGTGCTTCGGACTGGATGAACTGGTGGCCCGGTTTCAATATAATCGTCTTCATTGGAGGGATTATCTGGGTCATTTGGCATTTTTCAACAAAAGGCATTGGAAAGGGATTGACGCTTGATTCGGTAAATTTTACCATGCTTATGTTAGGAATCCTTTTCCACTGGAGGCCTTGGTCTTTCGTAAAGGCTACTGAAGATGCTGGAAAGGCCGTCTGGGGGATTGTTATTCAATTCCCCTTCTATGCGGGAATCTTTGGCCTCTTCAAATTCACCATGCTCTCCCAGGCCTTTACCAATGCCTTTGTGGCGATATCTAATCCACAGACTTTCCCGCTTTTCATCTACTGGTACGGTGGCCTCCTTAATTACCTGATTCCATCGGGTGGTAGTGAATGGGCAGTGGTTTCCCCCTACATTATTCCTGCAGCAAAACAGTTAGGTGTTGGAATGGGGACAACAGTGGTGACTTTTGCCTGGTCAGATATGATGACCGATATGATTCAGCCCTTCTGGGCCATTGCGATGCTGGCTGTGGTAAAACTCAATTTCAGGGACATCATGGGCTGGCTACTAATGGTCTTCTTTGTCTACCTCATCATTACCTCACTGGCTTTCCTCTTCTTCATCCCCAACTGGTAATAAAATGGGCCTGTTTCCAATTTGGGAACAGGCCCTTCTTTTTGCCTCTTCAATTTTACATTCTATCTCCAGTAACGATCGTTCATGATTCGCTCTTCAATATTGACTTTATAAAATTCTTGAATCGGCCTCAGGACTTCCTTATCCTTTTCATATACTGTCCTTAGAGCGTTTCTTACAACTTCGATCCCCTTAGGAGTCATCTTTCCAAGGGGGGGACGGCAAGGCCCAGAAGGGAGTCCCAGACCCCTCATTATGGTCTTGATGG
>JBBIRM010000153.1:6068-7037 GCA_037441765.1 Deltaproteobacteria bacterium
AAACATGCAGGGGACAACAAAACCTACCTAGGACTCCATGGTATTAACGCTTACAACCTTAAAGAGGGGATCTAAAACGTCCTTCAAATAATTGGCCCTATCCATATCACCCTTTAAAATCGCCCTCACCATTTCGTTGATCGGTCCTGGGACAATATTGGACATCACTGAGATAACCCCTGAGGCACGGATTTCAGGCCGAGTCATCATCTCAAAAGTTTTATCGTCATCTCCTGAGAGGATATCGAAATCCTCCCCACATAGGGACCTCGTCTTGGCCATCCGATCAAGATCTCAAGTGGCCTCTTTGATTGACCTCACATTCTTGAATTTACGATGAAGAATAGCAAGATCCTCCACCTCCAGTTTTGTTCCGGTTCTTGCAGGGATCACATAAGGAACTATAAAAGCCTTACGAAAGGCCTTAGCAATAACCTCATAGTACTGAGTCCTTAACTCCAGAGAGGATGGGCCATTGTAATAACAATCGACAAGCAATACTCCTTGGGCCCCCACTTCTATGGCATGCTTACTTCCCCTGAGCGCCTCCTTGGTGGAGTTTGAACCTGTTCCTGCAATTACAAAGGCTTTCCCTTTGGCCAACTTAACAGTCCTGGTAATCACACGATCATGTTCCTTCCAATCGAGGGTGGGAGATTCCCCTGTTGTTCCTGTGGGAACAAGGTTTGACCCGTTTTCGACCAAAAATTGAATGTTCTTCTCCAGCCCCTCGTAATCAACCTCTCCTTTTCGGTTAAATGGGGTTACCATGGCTGTCCAGCAACCTTCAAACCTTTCCAGTTTCATACCAATCTCCTCCTTCCTAATTTAACCGCAATGAGCAAAAGGTATCGTGCATAGCCTCTTTCCTAAATCTAAGCAAAATTACATCTTAACTTTAAATTCGACCTTAATTGTTAAATATTATGAGGGGAAAAAATAAAATTTCAAGAAGAAAAGATTCACAAA
>JBBIRM010000154.1:0-6918 GCA_037441765.1 Deltaproteobacteria bacterium
AAATCGGTGTTTGAGATGTATTCATGGTAGATTTTACGATCGTTCTGAGAATCCTTATTCATCCCTTCCTTACGATGAGGAATTGGCACAGGCATTTGGATGTGATAGGCTTCGGCCTATCCAGATGAGAAGATGTCGAAGATTCGTTGAGATTGTTTGTGGTTATTCTTTTGAAGATTATTTCAGTGAGATGAGCATCCTTTATGAATATCGAGAGATCATTAATAGAATTAATGAAATCTGGAAGGACTATTTCTTACCTTAGAATTGTAATTGAAAAAAACTTTCGTAAGATTACTGATAGAATATTTTTAATATAAGGGCTTCTTTTCTCTGGCCAAAAATTTGGGTAAGTCATTATGCATTGCACTATTTAATCATGAGTTGCATATGGCAAGAGCCAATCCAATGCTTGTTAACCAAAACCCATAAATACTCCTCCAGAAGATTGCCTACAAATAGCTTATAGCTTCTTTTTGATGCAATAAATAAGTTTATATATAAAATTGTAGGACAAGCCTTCGAGCTTAGCTAACTGAATTAGAGCAGGTATGTCCTAAAGGTTTTTTAAGCCTTACTTTTATACCCAAAAGATACTTTTTCAAAGTTCTCTCATTGAGAGCTCTGAAAAAGTCCTGAAATAACTGGGAGGTAGGGTTCCAAACCCTTCGAATGCGGGCCTCTCCACCCCACCTCCCAGTCTATAAGAATAATTTTAGTACCTTTTCAGAGGGCTCTCATTTTTTTCTTGACAAGCATGAAACCTTATGGTAATAGATTGTAAAAAAAAACCGACCAGTCGGAATATTTTATAAGTTAATTTATGAAAAATATAGGGAAAAAAATAAAAAATAAAAATATTGCAAAAATAGAAATGGTTGGAAAGATTGCAGCAAAGCTGTTTAATAACAAAGGATTTCTGGAAACCAGCATGGAAGATATTGCAACAGCTGCTAAAATGAGTAAAGGGGGAATCTATCATTATTTTTCCAACAAGGATGAGATACTTTACTTTATTTTAAATAAATATATGGACCTCCTTCTAGGAAATTTGGAAGAGGACTTGAAAAGAATAGATGGAAATCATTCCAAAATAAAATTCATCACATCACGTCATATAGCCATTTATGCAAAATATTTAAACGAAGGTAAGACTCTTCTTAATGAAACCCCTTTGTTACCTCAAAAATATTATAAAATTATTGCTGAAAAAGAGAAAAAATATTACAGGATTATAGCGAACATCCTATCAGATTTTTTTGATGGCCATATTGAGAAAGGAAAGTTAACTGTACTCACCTTTACCCTGTTGGGAATGTGTAATTGGATTCATTCCTGGTATAACCCCAAAGGGTCAGTAAGCCCCCAGGAACTTTCAGAAATCATTTGCAATGTATTTTTCAATGGTATAAACAAACTGAAACGAATTTAACAAATATAGATGTAATAAGCTCAAATAAAAATCAGAACCGATTACTTTAACTTCAAAAAAAGTAAAAAGTAGATAATGGAAAAGGATTATTTTATTTATGAGATTTTAATTTAAGGGAGGAAAGTCATGAAGTACTATAATAAAAAAGAAGAGACTATATCACTGGAAGCATTGAAAAATTTGCAGAATTATCGTCTGAGAAAAGTGGTAGAGAGATGCTATAACACAATTCCTTATTACAAAGAAGTATTTGATCGTGTGGGACTGAAACCAAGGCATATCAAGACAACCGATGATCTGATTCATGTCCCCTTCACCGAGAAGAAGCATCTTCACTCCCTTTATCCTTTCCCATTATTAGGACGAAAACCTCAGGAGATTTTTAGATTTTGTGCCACTACAGGAACAACCGGTCCGCCGGTCTTGATTGGATTTACAAGGAAAGATTGGTTTGTAACACTTAGGAATTTGATGGGTAGAATGCTTACAATGTGGGGGATCGGCAAAGGAGACATTGTTTATCAAGCTTATGGATTAGGTCTCTGGATTGGTGGTCCTTCAAAAGAGCTTGGGGTAGATGCTGTAGGGGCCACCCTATTTCCTGCTGGACCTGGTAGGTCTAGCGCGGCTGTAGAATGGTTAAGAGATATACCAATAACTGTTTTACTATGTTCTCCCACTTTTGCCATACATTTAATTAATACAGCCAAATCAAAAGGAATAGATCCTTCTATGGATTGGAAGATAAGAATCATTATGTTTGGAGGAGAAAAGGCGTCCACAGAAATTCGAAGGAAGATAGAGAATGAATTACCAGAAGGTTGCAAAAGTTTTGTAGGTTATGGGTTGTCTGAAACAGGGGGGCCACCTGTTGCCAATGAGTGTATTTATTCTCGGGAAGAAGAAGATATGCATGTTTTTGCCGATCATGTCTTTCCTGAGATTATAAATTCTGAAACTGGGGAAAGGGTAGCTCCAGGTGAACAAGGAGAATTGGTATTAACCACCCTGACAAGAGAGGCCTCACCAATGATTCGTTGGAGAACCCGGGATATCACAAGTTGGGCAGAAAGACCTCTTGGATGCAAATGCCGGAGAAATGCCTTCCCAAAGATTAGACCTATTGTTGGACGTTCAGATGATATGATTAAAGTAAGAGGTACGATGTTTTGGCCATCACAAGTGGAGGATATCCTGAGTAAGATCGATGGATTGAATTTAGAAGGATGGCAGATTTTCTTAGATACCCCTAAAGATGGGATGGAGAGGGTTAAGGTGTGTGCTGAGGCTACTGAAATATTTTGGAACCGGGAGGGGATGACTGAAATTCTAAAATCCAAAATCTCTTCTGAGATTTCAGCACGATTAGGTCAATCGGTTGATGTCGAGATTTGTGCACCTAATTCTTTACCGCGCTACGAGAGGAAAGCGGTTAGACTAATAAGAATGAAGGAGGGCCAGCAAATTTAATAAAATCAATTTGTCTTTTACTTAAATTTGAAGATTCTTTAACATGCTATATGTTTGTGGTGGAAATTTGATCAAACAAATGAATCCTATTTTAATTTTTAAGATGAAAGGAGGTGTTGAAATCTTACATAATAATAAATATTTTTAAGAAGGTGATATGGTCTTTAAACAAATTGAAGAAAGGAGGTTGAAAATGGAAATGAAAAAGATATCTTTAATAATTTTTTTAATAGCTTTATTGGTGATATGGAATGGGCCTAATAAAACTTTTGCTCAAAAACCTATAGAGGTCACTTATAGTGTCATATACCCTGCTCTCCATCTCCATACAAAGCTAATTAATGAATGGGGGAAGGAGATTGAGAAAAGAACAGATGGAAGAGTAAAAGTCGTCGTATTCCCAGGTAACACTCTCACCCCACCTGATAAGTGTTATGATGGAATTGTAAAAGGGATTTCTGGAGCGGGAATGGCGATCTTGGCCTATACAAGGGGCAGATTTCCTTTAACAGAGGTTATTGACCAGCCTCTGGGTTATAAAAGTGCTCGAGGAGCAACAAAATTGATCAATGAATTTTATAAGAAATTTCGACCAAAGGAGTTTGATGATGTGAAAGTCATGTATTTTCACGCCCATGCACCAGGAATACTTCATACATCAAAGAAGCCCGTCTATAAACTCGAGGATTTGAAGGGGATGAAGATTCGATCTACCGGCATGAGCGCTAAAATTGCAGCCGCTTTAGGAGCAACTCCAGTTGCTATGCCTATGAGTGACTCTTATGATGCATTAAGTAGGGGGGTAGTAGATGGTACGTTGATGCCCTTTGAGCCAATGGCAGGTTTTAAATTGGCAGAGGTTTTAAAATATACAACAGAATATTTTCATGCCACTTACACTACGGGGTTTATTGTTGCCATGAATAAAGAGATTTGGAATTCATTTTCTTCAGATATTCAAAATAAGATTGAAAAGATCAATGAGGAATGGATAGATAAAACAATAAAGGCCTGGGATGATCTCGAAAAAATAGGGAGAGAGGCTTGTATTAAATCGGGCACTAAATTCTACACTCTCTCAAAAGATGAGGATGAAAGATGGGGGAAATTGGTCAGGCCCATACTCGATGAATATATCTCTAATATGAAAGTTAAAGGTCTCCCCGGAGAGGAGGCTTTAAAATTTTGCTTGGATTGGCTAAGGAAATATCAATAAAAAAGTGGAAGGGAGAGGAGTAAATACTCTTTTCCACTTTCTTATAATTAAGATAAAAATTAAGGGTATTTACTTATGAAAGGATTCTTAAAAAAGATAAAGGATATAAGTCAATTCTTAAATATAATTGCCGGAATTAGCCTTACTCTCCTGATGTTGCTGACAATTGCTGATGTAATTTTGAGAGGTATGAAAAGACCTATTGTTGGCACCTATGAGCTTGTAGCTTTTTTAGGGGCAGTTGTGATTGGATTTTCTATGCCAATAACTTCTTGGACGAGATCGCATATTTTTGTAGATTTTTTGATTTTAAAATTTTCCCGAAAAATAAGGGATTTTTTTAATTTTTCTACAAGATGTTTGGTGATATTTTTATTTTTCTTAATTGGTTGGAATCTTATAAAGTTTGGCATGGATCTAAAGAGATTGGGAGAGGTCTCACTAACCTTACAAATTCCATTCTACCCAATTGTTTATGGAGTTGGCATTTGTTGTTTTGTTGAGTGTTTGGTTGTTTTATGCGATATCGTGAAGATTTTGGGGGGAGAATATGAGTGATGTAATGGTGGGAATTATTGTTCTTCACAGGTATCGAGCTGAGTTTTGCTATGGCATTAATTGGTTTCGTGGGATTCAGTATGATTGTATCATTAAAAGCTGCATTGAGTCTATTGGCAAAAGATATCTTTGATGTTTTTGCCTCATATGGATTTACAGTTATTCCATTGTTTGTACTTATGGGTCAAGTTGCATATAATGCGGGTATTGCAAAGAGGTTATATAGCACTGCATATAGATTTATCGGCCATATTCCTGGAGGAATGGCCATGGCTACTGTAGCCGGAGCCACCGCATTCAAAGCAATCTGTGGATCCTCGCCCGCTACTGCAGCAACTTTTGCTAGTGTGGCTGTTCCCGAGATGGACCGATATAATTACGACAAGAGACTATCCACAGGGGTCGTTTCTACAGTAGGAACTCTCGGTGTCCTGATACCACCAAGTGTTACTTTAATTGTTTTTGGTATCATAACTGAGCAATCTATTGGTAAATTATTTATGGCAGGACTAATCCCTGGTTTGATAATTGCCTTCTTTTTCATGGTCATTATTTATGGTTGGTGCAATATCAATCCGTCTCTGGGACCAAAGGGGGAAAAGTCAACGTGGAAGGAAAGAATAGCTTCGCTTCCGGAATTTTTATTAGTTCTTTTAATTTTTTTATTAGTGATAGGAGGACTCATGCAAGGTTTCTTCACTCCCACTGAGGCAGGGAGCATAGGAACCTTTGCTGTTCTCTTATTGTCTATTCTCAAAAGGGATATCAACTTTCGAGGAATTATTAAATCAATCGCAGAATCCCTGCGAACGTCTTGTATGGTTCTAATGCTTATCGCAGGTTCAACCATCTTAGGGCATTTTCTAACTGTAACAAAAATTCCTATGATTACGTCGGATTGGGTTGTATCGCTCCCTTTTAATAGATATTTTATCATGATAATTATTTGTGTAATATATCTTATAGGAGGTTCTTTTATTGATGATCTTGCTTTCATGATTCTTGCCACCCCGATTTTCTACCCAGCAATTATCAAGCTTGGTTTCAACCCAATATGGTTTGGAATTATTATCATGATTACGGTTATGATTGGGGTGATAATTCCTCCTGTGGCGATCTGTGTTTTTGTTGTCAAGAATATCACAAAGGTTCCATTTAATGTAATTTATAGAGGGGTTTGCCCTTTTTTATTAAGTCTTATTGTCTGTGGAATACTGTTATTTATCTTTCCCGGACTTGCCCTCTGGCTTCCTAATCTATTGATGAAGTAAGGGTAAGGACTCATTGAATAAATTTTTATTAAATTCTCAATTCACACAAGAGAGAATTGGAATATAAATAGAAGGTTTTTTTATTTCTCACATGAGTTAATTCTAAAGGGAAGGAAGACACTGAAATACATTTATATATTAAATTCTGGAAAGGGCAAAGATGAGCATAAATGAGTTAAGAAGTAGGGAGATAGGTAAGGAGATATATGTTTTGGGTAATGAAGCCATTGCCAGAGGAGCCATTGAAGCTGGTGTTTGGGTAGCTTCATGCTATCCAGGTACACCTTCTTCAGAAATATCCGATACCTTATCCGAGCTTTCAAAATATTTTGGTTTTAATTTTGAATATTCCGTCAATGAGAAAGTAGCTGCCGAAGTTGCGGCTGGGGTGGCTATCGCTGGCGGAAGGAGCATGGTAATTTTTAAAGGGGCTGGTTTTTTTGTAGCTTCTGATTTACTCTTCCACCTTCCCTATGCGGGCTTGAATGGTGCTATGGTCATAGCGGCCTGTGATGAACCCAGCCTTCACAGCTCCGGAGATGAGGTAGATATGAGGTTAATGGGGCATGCTGGATATATTCCAACATTTGTTCCTGCGAATCCAGAAGAGGCAAAGGAGATGACTATAGATGCATTTAAACTATCAGGGGAAATAAAATACCCTGTCATGTTAAGATGTACTACCCGAGTATGTCAGCAAAGAGGATTTATTAAATTGGGCCCCATTCCAGATGGAGAAAATCATACCATTATATGGGATACAAAGAAACCATGGTGGCAACAATTTGCCCTTGTACCAGCCACCTGTATTCCTGGGAGATTGAGATCCATTGAAACCATAAACAGGGTTAAAGAATTTTGTGAAGATTCAAAATACACGGAATTTATCAAAAGGGATTCAGAAATAGGGATATTGACCTGTGGTGTTTGCCATGGATATGCTCTGGAGGCATTAAAACTTTTAAACCTTG
>JBBIRM010000155.1:0-5378 GCA_037441765.1 Deltaproteobacteria bacterium
CCTATAGACCTTCGAGGGACGAACCGCTTCTTAGTGGCAAAAGTCGTTTCAAACCAAATCCCGAGGTCTCTGATTGAGGAAAAGCCTTATCCCATCGAAATGGCTATCGGGTTTAATTCTAATTTTAATATGATGGCCCCATCTCCAAGGAACTGGGAAGAGGCCCTAAAGAAGATCCCATTTTATGTTCACATTGCTCCTTTTATAAGCGAAATGGCTCATTTTGCCGATCTGCTATTGCCTTCAACCACCTATCTGGAAGAATGGGGATATGAAGATTCTCCTTCAGGGGCAGGCTTTGCTGAAGTCAGGATTAAACAACCTGTTGTAAAACCAATGGGAGAATCCAAATCTATTGGAGAGATTCTTTTTCTTCTTGCCGAAAGAGTCCCAGGCGGGGTCGAAAAGGCCTTTAAGGAGATAGGTGGTTGTGTAGAGGAGTTTGTTCGATTCCGCACTTCTTCTCTCCTCCCATGGGAGGAGTTTTTAAAAAGAGGGGTCTGGAAAGGTCCGGCCTATCAATATCGAAAATATAATAGACTCTTTCGCACCCCTTCGAAAAAGTTTGAGTTTGTTTCTGGGAACCTTAAAACCCTTCAGAACAAAAAGGCAAGGGCCTTTGAGGAGAAAATCTCCAATCAACCTCACCATCCCAAATGGAAGTGGTTGGGGGAGGAGAGCAAATATCCCCTTCTATTATTCACCTATCAGCCTCTCCTCACTTTTGAGAATGGAAGTCAGAACTACCCATGGGCACAGGAAATTTTCCTTCCCATGCAAGGGATAGGTTGGGAAAGCCCCGCCCAAATTCATAGCGAGACTGCGAGAAGGCTGAATTTGAGAGATCGAGACAAGGTCTGGATTGAATCGCCCTTCGGAAAAATCCAGACGCATATCAAAGTCTCCGAGAATGTGCCCCCCGAGATGGTTTGTATTCCTTTTGGGCAAGGCCACACCTCCTATGGAAGATGGCAGAAGGGAATTGGATGTAATCCAAATGATTTGATCGGAGTGGATTTTGATGAATTGAGCGGTCAATCTGTTTTCTTTAATACAAGGGTGAAAATTTATAAAGCCTAAAGACTGTATTTGTGTAATCCCTCACATAAGGGTTGAATTATATGAATTGGGTAGGGATATCTCCGAAAATCTTATATAGCGGGTCGGTTAATAGAATGTCTGAAGAAAGGGATTTCATCTAAGGAGATGGTAGCCTTTTCAATACTCAAGGGATTCTGTAGTGAGGGAGCAATCTAGGGGTTTCCGCTATAAGATTTTCTCCGACATCCCTACCCAATTCCCAGGATGAGTGAGGTGTTACGTATTTGTGAGGTGAATAATGCCGAGATGGGGAATGGTTATTGACTTAGATAAATGTGTTGGGTGTCAGGCTTGCGTGATTGCCTGCAAAGTGGAAAATAATGTCCCTCATGGTTCACCTGAAGAGCAGAGGTTGAGAAGGGAAATTTATTGGCACAAGATGATTGCGGTCACAAAAGGGAATTTCCCTCATATCAGAACAGAGATCATCCCCATGCCCTGTATGCAATGTGATCATGCCCCTTGTGTAACAGTCTGTCCGGCAAAGGCAACTTTCCGTAGAGAGGATGGAATTATCATGCAATACTATCGCAGATGCATTGGCTGTAAATATTGTATTGTTGCCTGCCCTTATGGAGCAAGGAGTTTTAACTTCAAATCGCAAGAGATAAAACCCTACCATCGACATGATGAACCCTTAGAAAGGAAGGCCTGGGACCCATGGCCTTTTCCAACCAGAACACATGGTGTGGTCGAAAAATGCACCTTCTGTTTTCATCGGATTGACCAAGGGCTTAAAGAAGGGAAAAAGATCGGAGTTGAAGTAGTTCCTGCCTGTGTGGAGGCTTGCCCATCTAATTCAAGGACTTTTGGTGATCTGGATGATCCCCAAAGTCCAATCTCCAAACTCCTCTCATCCCGCTCCTCCTTTCGACTCAGGGAGGAATTGGCAACCAGACCGAAAGTCTTCTATCTCTCGAAATAGGGGATTTGGTGATGGGGATGAACTATATAACGATTGAGGGAAGGTCGAGAGGTTATAAAATTTTAGTTTCTCTATTGGGGGCGATGGTTGGGCTCTTTATCACCAGTTTTTTAGTCGCATATCTCAAAGGACAACAGGTTTGGGGAGTTAGCAACATCATTCCTTGGGGACAACTTATCACCTTCTACATTTACTTCATTGGGTTAAGTGCAGGGGCCATAATCATCTCTTCTCTCAGTTATGTATTCAAACGTGAGGTATATGAACCGATAGGTAGACTGGCTGTCTTTATGGGAATTCTACTAATGGTGGGAGCTATGATATTCGTCATGGTCGACCTTGGCAGGCCTGAGAAGGCATGGCGACTTTTTATGTATTTCTACCTCAACAATATGAGTTCTCTTTTCGCCATCAATTCTATTTTTTACACTGGCTACATCGCTCTTATGCTCATCTACCTCTGGTTGATCTTTGAGGGAAAGAAAAGGCTTGCAGGCGTTGTGGGAACTGCAGATGTCCTGTGGGCGATCGCTGTCCATATGGGGACAGGAGCCATCTTCGGGCTGATCGGAAATAGAGAAATCTTCTTTTCCCCCATCAAACCTTTTGAATTTTTGATGGCAGCCCTCACCTCTGGAACCTCATTAATCATTCTTGTTGCAATTGCAACCTTCAAACTTACCAACAGGGTTATTTCGGAGGAATTGATCTTTTCGCTTAGCAGACTTCTCACCCATATGATCCTTATCCTATTAGTCATGGTCTTTGTTGACAAATTGACCCATCTTTACTTTCCTAACCGAGAAGCCATAGTATATTTGTTTACCGGGGATTATTGGTGGATCTTCTGGGTCCTTCAAATCGGAATGGGGATTGGTTTCCCTTTGTTTCTTCTAATTTTTCCAAAAACGAAAAAAAGCCTCAAGGCAGTAATATTAGCTGCCCTCTCCGTAGTCATCGGTGTTTTTGGAGAACGGGCAGCGTTGGTCCTCCCAGGAACATCCCACCCTCAACCCTTCTTTCCAGGAAAGATAGAAGGACCTTGGGGAGAACCAGGGATTTTCCCAATTACCTTCTGGGAAAGTTTGCTTAGCCTAAGCATTATTTCGTTTGTGGTGTTACTTTTTGTTCTGGGCTTGAGATACTTAGAGATTCTACCTGGTGGAAGAGGGGAATCCCTTTTGGGCACCCGAGAGTTATCCGTTCAACAAAGGGATTCCTGACCCACAGGGAGGAGAAAAATTGAGACCCATAGCCATTTTGATAGAAGTCCTAATCTTAATGGGGGGGCTCTATTGCCTCTTTCTTGCCACAAGGCTGACGACCTTCGATATTGGATTCAGTGATAAATATGAACGATATCTAAAATGGATATTAAGGAGTTTTGGGATATTAATAATAGCATTCTTTGTAGCCCATTTAATTCTTTTCTATCCAAAGCTCCCTCCTTTTCTCCTTCGCCCTGAAATAATTGGTGAAAAAACCTATCTTACCTTCTGGGAAAAACAAAACATCTATATTTTAAATATCCTATTCCCAATAAGCGTAGGTTTTCTCGTCATCCTCATTGGACTGTGTGGACTTTTCATCTATACCTTCCGGAGGCAACACCTTGGGCTCTGGCGAATTGGAAAAGAGGAGGACTGCTCAGGCCGAATTCCTGAAAGACTAAAGGTCTTTTTCAAAGTAATTTTCGGCCATGCCCGTTTCTTGAGGGAAGGATACCCTGGGACGATGCATTTCTTGATCTTCTGGGGGACAATTTTTATCTTTATAGGGAAAGTCATCCGTCTCTTATCTCCTATAATTGGAATTAAAGATCAGCCTCAGAACATTTATCTTTATGCCTCCTTTCTCTCAGAGATCGGGGGAGGTGTAGTCCTACTTGGGGCATTGATGGCTGTGATTCGGAGGTTTATCATCAAGCCCCAACGGCTCGATTCGAAACCAGATGATCACCTCAAATATCTCTGGGCTTTTATGATCATTCTAACAGGTTACCTGATCAAATCTTATCGTATTGCCCTTGAGGCTGGAAGTCTTCCACCAGGTTCTTTTTCATGGGCTCCTATCAGCTCCCTCTTTACTCCTTTTATCCTCGTTTTACCATCCGAACAGTTAAATGAACTTCTCCTCTGGCACAGGGTTTTGATTCACGCAATTCCTGCAATACTCTTATTTGCCTATATTGTGATGAGTCGTTCTTCTCTCGAGCATATATATTTATCCAGTCTCAATGTTTTCTATCGATCCCTGGCTCCTGCGGGAGCAATCAAACCTATCCCCAATTTTGAGGAGGCGGAGGCCTATGGGGTAACCGAGATCAAAGAGTTTACCTGGAAACAACTCCTCGACCTCGAGGCCTGCACAAGATGCGGAAGGTGTCAGGATAATTGCCCAGCCCACTTGAGCGAAAAACCCCTCAATCCCAAAAAGGTGATTCAGGATCTTAGAAACTACCTCCTTACCAAGGGAGGGACGCTCATTCCCACAGACCGACCAAAAGAATCAGAGCCTTCTCCTCTGGTGGGGAAAATAATTTCGGAAGATACCATTTGGTCCTGTACCGCCTGTTTGAACTGCTACGAGCAATGTCCTGTTTTTATCTCCAGTTTCGACAAGATAATTGATATGAGACGAAGCAAGGTGCTCATGGAAAGCCAATTTCCTAATGAGTTGAAGGAAGTCTTTCGGGCGATGGAGAGAAAGAGTAACCCATGGGGAGTTGAGAAGAGCCAGAGGGCAGACTGGGCACAAACCCTTGGGGTTAAGACCCTGGCTGATAACCCAGATGTGGAATGGTTATATTTCCCAGGGTGCTTTAAAGGATTTGATGACCGAAATAAAAAGGTTGCTATTGCAATGGTGAAGATCCTTCAACGAACAGGGATCTCCTTCGGCATTCTCGGTTCGGAGGAAGGCTGTTGCGGAGATCCAGCCAGACGAATCGGGAATGAATATCTATATTTTATGCTCGTCGAGAAGAATCTCGAAACCTTTGATCGTTACAAAGTCAAAAAGATTATGACGACCTGTCCCCATTGTTATAATACTTTGAAAAATGAGTATCCTCAGTTTGGTGGGAATTTTGAAGTCGTTCATCAGACAGAGTTTCTCAAACAACTTCTCGATCAAAAAAAGTTGGTCCTACGTCAAAGATCTCCACTGACCCTTACTTACCACGATTCATGTTACCTTGGCAGGTATAATCAAATTTATGAACCCCAGCGTCAGCTCTTGAAGGCAATTCCTGGTGTTAGGTTAAAAGAGATGGAGCGATCATATGCAAGGAGTTTCTGCTGTGGTGGGGGAGGGGGGAGGATGTGGATGGAGGAACATCTTGGAAAACGAA
>JBBIRM010000155.1:5388-6879 GCA_037441765.1 Deltaproteobacteria bacterium
GCGAGCTCGAGCACGACCGGCGCCTTGATCTTGTCGGCGTTCTCCTCGACGATCTGGTTCTCCATCGCCGCGGGCACGAGCACGTCGCACTCGCTGGTGAGCAGCTCGGCGTTGGTGATGATCTGGCCCTTGCCCTTGGACCTGACATAATTGCAACTGCCTGCCCTTATTGTCTAACCATGCTTGAAGATGGCCTCAAGGCGAGGGGGAAGGAAGATTCCGTGAAGGTGTATGATATTGCTGAACTTCTCGAAAAAGCGATGGGAGATTGACCCACCGCTCTCAACCCCAATTCATTCTTAAAGTCTCTACTCTTCTTTAAGCCTTTCTTTAATCCTTTCTATCTTAGGATAGGCCTCATTGATTTCCTTATAGAGGGCCTGGGAATCTAAGGGGTCAATAATGACATAGTTTTTTCTTGCCCAATCGATATAGGCTGGCTCTTTTATAGCATTCCTAAAGGCTTCCTCCAAAACCGTTATAATATGGGAGGGGGTGTTGGGTGGTGCTTCTAAAACATGTCTGATCGTTATTGTGGGTATTTCATACCCGAGTTCACTGAGGTTCTGAATATTCTGAAAATAAGGACTGGGGGTTCCAAACCGTTCGGGTAGTATTGCAAGAATCCTTATCTTCCCTGCCTTAATCCAGGAAGGAAGAGCACCAGCCAGACAGATCATAAAATCAACCTCATTTCGAATCAATGCAGAAATGCTTAATCCTAAGCCCCCATATGGCACCCAGTTCACCTGAATCCCCAATCCTTCAGCGAAAAGGAGTCCAGAGAGATGACTGATCCCACCTCTGACTGAAATCGCTCCCTTGAGTGTCTTGGTTTTGGCTTCCTTCAAAAACTGATCAAAGTTTTTATAAGTATCAGGCGAAACCACCAGAAGTTGATTCCCTGAAGACCAGGCAAAGATAGGGGTTAAATCCTTAGTTCTAAAATGTGTTTCGCTTATATTTTCAGCGATAATGCTTCTGGGAAAGGTATAACTTATTAGAGTATAGCCATCGGGTTCCACCATCTGGAATTTCTCAAACAGAATCTTTCCCCAGAACCCAGCGATGTGTTCTACGATGACTTCTACCCCCAGATACTTTTGGAGAAATGGGACCAATTGCCGAATATCTGCATCCTCACCTCCCGGGCAGGTATTAATCTTAATTGGTTTCCTGGGATAAGCAGGCTTGATCGCCTCCCACCCCTCTCGTAGGTCAGGAGGTGAGACCTGTGCAATCTTCTTTGACAATTTAGGCCCAATGATTATTTTAGTAAGGGAGATCACAGCACGGGCAGCATCATCTGCCTGTTTTAAATCCTTCAGATTGGCCATCTTCATAACTTGTTCAAGAAATTCCTTCCGTGTCATCATCTTGGATCTCCATTCCTCAAAGAAAGAGTTTAATAGCAAAATTTCTTAAAAATATTTATATCTTCTCTAGTTTTGCACCTTTTTGGCGGCTATGAATTGGTCAAGCAGCCAATTT
>JBBIRM010000156.1:0-6874 GCA_037441765.1 Deltaproteobacteria bacterium
ATGTTCAGGCTCGGAAGATGATGAAACAGTTCTCCAGGATGGGAGAGAAAGGATTTAGAAGAGGGGGAATTCTTTAATGAAGGAGGTGATAGAGGGCAAATGGCAGTATCGATGAGACTGATGAGATTTGGTGGAAAGAAGTCCCCTTACTATCGGATTGTTGTTTCGGACCGGCGGAGTGCAAGGGATGGGAAGTTTATCGATCAGATCGGGACTTATGATCCCAAGGAGGATCCGGTGGAGGTCCGATTGAAGGAAGAGAAGGCGATGGAGTGGCTAAAGCGGGGAGCTCAACCCACTCCCACCGTCCGTCAACTTCTGAACCGAGCCGGGATTTCAAAGAGATTGACAGAGGGCAAAAAAGATTAAGTTGCCTTTTCTCAGATCCTTGATTTTTAGAGATTTCTGTAAAGGCCCAATCAGAAAGTGGAGGTGGGGTGATGAGTACAAAAGAGCTAATTGAATATATTGCAAAGGCATTGGTCGATCATCCAGAACAGGTCAGGGTTTCTGAAATCGAAGGGGAGAAGACCTCGGTAATTGAACTCTCTGTTGCCAAAGAAGATTTGGGGAAAGTGATTGGAAAACAGGGGAGGACTGCCCGGGCCATCCGAGTTATTCTTGGAGCGGCTTCAGCAAATTTGGGGAAGCACTCTGTTTTAGAGATTATTGAATAATCTACCATGGGAGAGAGGCTTTTCCCAATTGGCAGGGTCATAAAACCTCATGGGGTTAAAGGAAAGATCAAAATTGAATATTTTGGAGATGACCCTGTAAGTTTCTCCCTCTATGATGAGATTTTTATTGAAAACCCGGAGGGAGTACTCAAACCCTATAAAGTCCTTGAGGCAATTCCAAAACCACCAGGCCTCCTTCTTCAATTGGAGGGGATCGAGAGGCGAGAGGATGTAGAGCCCCTTCAAGGGAAAGAGATCTTAATCAGGAGAGAGGCCCTTCCTGAGTTAAAAAATGGAGAGTATTACTGGATTGATCTCTTGGGAATAAGAGTAGAAACCCTGGAGGGAAGGAGGATCGGAGAGTTGAAGGCGATCTTTCCTACAAAAGCCAACGACGTCTATGTGGTTAAGGGAAAACGAAAGGAGATATTTCTTCCAGCCACTGAGGAGGTGATTCAAAGCATAGACCTTGAGAAGAGGGTGATGAAAGTCGTTCGGATGGAAGGGCTGTGGGAGGATAAGGATGAGATTTGACATCTTGACCCTTTTTCCTAAGATGTTTCATTCCCCCTTTGAGGAAAGTATCTTGGCGAGGGCTATTGAGAAAGGTTTAATCCATATTCGAACAATCGACCTCAGGGATTTTGCATTGGATAAACATCGAGTAGTGGACGATACTCCTTATGGGGGAGGCCAGGGTATGGTGATGAAGGTCGAACCTATTGCCCGAGCCATTGAATGGATAAAATCTCAAGACCCAAAGGCCTGGACAATCTACCTTACTCCCCAGGGAAAGAGCTTAAATCAAGAGATTCTTCAACAATTATCATTACGTTCTCATCTCATTCTGCTCTGTGGTCGTTATGAAGGAATAGATGAGAGGGTGCGGGATTTGTATGTGGATGAGGAGATTTCGATTGGGGATTATGTTCTCACTGGAGGGGAACTTGCTGCCATGGTGGTGATTGATGCAGTATCGAGACTTCTGCCTGGAGTTTTGGGATCAGAAAGATCAGCAAAAGAGGACTCTTTCTTCAACTCCCTCTTAGAATACCCTCAATATACACGACCTTCGGAGTTTAGAGGGGTTTCTGTCCCTGATATACTCCTTTCAGGAAACCATGAGGCGATCTCGCGATGGAGAAGAAAAGAAGCCCTCCGAAGGACGGCCCTGAGACGTCCTGATCTTTTATCCAAAGCCGTTCTATCCGAAGAGGATAAAAAACTTCTGAAAGAGATATTTCAGAATGATGAGATCAGATAGACCCGAGATGGGACCTAACATCTATCTGGGACTTGTTCATCATCCGATTTATGACCGAAGAAGGGAGGTTGTTGCAACTGCTGTAACCAACTTCGACATTCACGATATCGCCCGCTGTTCGAGGACTTTTGGGTTAGGTGGGTTCTATATGATCACTCCTTTGGAAAGCCAGATTCAGTTGGTCAAGAGAGTGATCCAGCATTGGGTCGAGGGATATGGTTCAATCTATAATCCCACTCGAAAGGAATCCCTTTCCCTTGTTCGAATCTCCAAGAGTATTGAAGAGGCAGAAAGGGAGATCTCTAATCTCTGGGGTAAAGAGGTAAAGAGTATTGCTACCACGGCTATCTCCCATCCCAAAAGTATTAGTTTTGCAACTCTTAGAAAATTATTGGAGGATAGAGGGACACCCTTTTTCATGCTCTTTGGAACAGGATGGGGGTTGACCCGAGAGGTAATAGAATATGCGGATTATGTCCTTGATCCCATCAAGGGGGCAGGATATAATCATCTTTCAGTTCGCTCGGCGGTTGCCATTGTTTTGGATCGATTATTGGGAGAGCGAATGAGCAATTCAGAATGATACTCTGAATTTTCATATAGAATCTTCGAATAGATTTAGGAGGAAAAGTAGATGGATCCTTTAGAGATCGTAGAAAGAGAACAGTTAAGAACGGACCTCACCGATTTCAAAGTGGGAGACACTGTCAAAGTCCACGTAAAAATCGTTGAAGGAGAAAAGGAAAGGATTCAACCCTTCGAGGGCGTGGTGATTCGAAAGAAAAAGGGTGGAATTCGTTCTACCTTCACTGTAAGGAAGATTTCCTATGGAATAGGTGTGGAAAGGATTTTCCCTTTACATTCTCCGAGGATTGACCGTATCGATGTCATCAGTCGAGGCAATGTAAGGCGGTCCAGGCTCTTCTATTTGAGGAATCTAAAGGGGAAGGCGGCTCGCATTCGAGGAGAAAAGAAACAAGAAGGCTAAACCCTTCAATGATGGAATATTGCTTAACCGCATTATTTCAGATGGTGCTTTGATGCTTTTTCCTTCCCTATCAGTCCAGCCTATGGATTATTTTGAGAAGATGTATTATGGACAGGGCTACCAGAGGATTGCGGGGGTGGATGAGGTAGGAAGAGGTCCTTTGGCTGGTCCAGTTGTTGCCGCCGCCGTTATTCTTCCTCGCGAAGGCATTGGAGAAGAGCTTTTTGATTCGAAAAAGATTCCCACCAAGAAACGTGAAACCCTTTTCGAACGGATCCTCTCAAAAGCCTTAGGGATAGGCATTGGAACGGTCAGTCAGGAAGAGATCGATCATACCAATATCCTAAAGGCCACGATCAAGGCAATGGCCTTAGCGGTTAGAAGTCTTCCTCATACACCCGATTTTATCCTGATCGATGGAATTCAAAAACTTGATCTTCCCATTCCACAGAAGTCCATTAGAAAAGGCGACCAACTCAGCCAATCCATTGCTGCCGCCTCAATCGTAGCCAAGGTGACCCGGGATCGAATGATGGAACAATGGCATCATCGGTTTCCCCAATATAATTTTGCAAAACACAAAGGCTATGGAACAAAAGAACATCGAATGGCGATTGAGAGGTTTGGCATCTGTGAACTTCACCGTAAAACCTTTCGAGGGGTCAAGGAATATATTTAAAGCAACGGGCCTGGGGCTGAGAATTCAAATTGAAGAATTAAATATGAATAATTAAAATAAACCACTTGAACCCTTTTGACGAAAGAGATGCAAAAGAAAGAACTGGGAAAGAGGGGAGAAGAGATTGCTATCCGTTTTTTAAAAAAGAAAGGGTATCGTATTCTCGAGAGAAATTATTCTTGTAAGATGGGGGAAATGGACATCATTGCCAGAGAGAAAGATACTCTGGTCTTTATTGAGGTAAAGACTCGAACCTCAACCGCTTTTGGTCCTCCCCAATTCGCAGTGAATCCCTCCAAACAGATTCAACTATCAAAAGTTGCCCTCCACTTTTTAAAGGAAAAAGGAATCGGAGAGGTAAAGGCCAGGTTCGATGTTGTGGCCATTCTTCTCGGAACAAAAGGGGAAGAGATCGAATTGATTAAGAATGCTTTCGATTTACAATATCCTTAAAAAAGACCCTCAACTAATCAGTCAATTAAAGCCCCACCTCAAAAAGGAGTAGGGGCTCTTTTAGAAAAAGCATGCTCTTTTTTAGGATACCTTACCTTCGATGGCTGTCTCTTTGGGGATTCTCGTCTTATAAAACGAACGCCAGACAAAGATAAGACCGAGAATGAAGAGGGGGATAGCAATATAAGGGGCGAAGTTTGTAGAGTTGGGATTGGAAACCTTCGCATGGACTGCCATCTCGATGGCAATTTCTGTCGCAAGAAGGCCAAAGAGAGTCGAAAATTTGATGATCGGGTTGAGAGAAACTGCGGAGGTATCTTTAAAAGGATCACCCACGGTATCGCCAATTACAGTGGAGGCATGGAGGGCTGAGCCCTTTTCATTCAGGTCCACTTCGACGATCTTCTTCGCATTGTCCCAGGCCCCTCCGGTATTTGCCATGTATATAGCCTGAAAGAGACCAAAACAGGCAATGGAGACCAGATAGGCAACGAAAAAGTTTGGATTAAATAGGGCAAAGGCAAGCGTTATGGACATTAAGGCAATAAAGATATTCCACATCCCCTTCTGGGCATACTGAGTGCATATTCTTACCACAGTTTTGGAATCCTCGATATCCGCAACGGTTTTATCCAGGTTCATATTTCTTTTTATAAATTCAACCGCACGATATGCTCCTGTAGCAACTGCTTGAATAGATGCACCACTGAACCAATAAATGACTGCCCCCCCACAGATCAGGCCAAGCAAAATCGGCGCATCAGTCAGATTGACATGAAGCATGTTTTTACTTTGCAGCAGTAGGATGATAGAGAAGATCATTGTTGTAGCCCCACAGACCGCAGTGCCGATCAGCACAGGTTTGGCGGTTGCCTTGAATGTGTTTCCAGCAGAGTCATTGGCTTCAAGGTAATGCTTCCCCTCTTCAAAATTGGGTTCAAACCCGAAGTCTCTCTTGATCTCATCTTTAATCCCGGGGATTGACTCCGTCTGGGAAAGTTCGAAGATAGATTGGGCATTGTCAGTTACAGGGCCGTAGCTATCAACTGCAATGTTGACTGGGCCCATGCACAAAAACCCATAGGCGACCAAACCAAAGGCAAATATGGATGGATAGTTGATTACCTCAGGAGGAATGGCAAGGCTGACATAATAGGCAATACTCATGAGGAAAGCAATAAGAATCCCTTTGTAGAAGGCGCTAAAATTTCCAGAGACGATCCCAGAAAGGATTGTCAGAGAAGCACCTCCCTCACGCGAGGCAGTTACAATCTCCTGAACGTGTTTCGATTTAGAACTGGTAAAGATCTTGGTGAATTCAGGGATGAGGACTGCCGCAAGTGTCCCGCAACTAATAATCGTAGCCAATTGCCACCAGACATGAGGCATCGGGGTAAGAATGCCATCTTTTAGCACCTGTAGGTCGCTGATCAAGAGGTAACTCATGCCGAAAGAGGTACTGATACATAGGGTGGCAGCGATCCATATCAGTCTCATGAGCGGCTCTTCAAAATCGATTTCTTTCTTCCCTCGGTACTTTATTGAGGAGATAGCCTGGTTGATAAAGTATGAGAGTCCTGAACAGAAGTCCATGAGGAAACGCATCGTAAAAA
Source organism: Deltaproteobacteria bacterium (assembly GCA_037441765.1). GTDB lineage: Bacteria > Desulfobacterota > BSN033 > BSN033 > UBA1163 > JBBIRM01. The sequence goes on from JBBIRM010000156.1 coordinate 5,675, forward strand.
TCCAAACGATCAGTTTACCCTGGATGGCCTCTTTGATCTCCACATTTGGGCTCATCACAGCAAGAGTAATAAAGGCAATAAGTGCAACGCCTGTCACACCATAGGTTTCGAAACCATCCGCCGTGGGACCCACACTATCTCCAGCATTATCGCCTGTACAATCAGCAATCACCCCAGGATTGCGAGGATCATCTTCTTTTACCTTGAAAACGATCTTCATAAGGTCAGAGCCAATGTCAGCAATCTTGGTAAAGATGCCGCCTGCGATTCGAAGGGCAGATGCGCCAAGAGATTCTCCAATGGCGAATCCCAAAAAGCAGTATCCAACAATGTTTCGTGGAACAAAAAGTAAAATGATCACCATCATGACCAACTCCAGAGAGATCAAGAAAAGCCCCACACTCATTCCAGAACGAAGCGGGATATTTACCACATCCCAGGGGTTCCCTGCGAGTGATGCAAAGGCAGTACGGGCATTAGCATAGGTATTGATACGAATCCCATACCACGCCACACTGTAGGAGCCGGCCATTCCTACCACTGAAAAGAGGAGAACTAAAAGTAGGGTTGGAATTCCCTCGCCTTTTAAAAAGAGGAAATAGAAGGCCATGCAGACCGCAATAAAGAGGAATAACATGATGAGAAACTTTCCCTGCTGAATAAGGTAAGTACGGCAGGTTTGATAGATGGTCTCAGCGACCTTAAGCATCGATTCATGGGCCCTAAGCCTTTTGACTTGATAACGAAGAAAAAGGCTTATCCCGAGGGTTCCTGCAATGATACAAGCGCCATAGAAGAGTAGATACCATGGTCTGATATTCCACAGTTTGGTATAAGGCGCCCCCTTATGCAAATCGGGGATGGCCAAATCGGCTTCACTTGCAATGGCAAAAATCGGAATAAAAATGGAAATAGCCACCACTAAAATTAAGATTTTCGAAATCAATCTTTTTACCTCCATCCTCCATTCTCCTTAAAATTTATATTTTGACGAAAAGGAATTACTGGCAGAATAGGACTATGCTCTATATTTTGATAGGTCTCATTACATTTAAATATCTTTCAAGGATGAACTAAATTGATGGTAAATATACAATATTGAGGTAGGAATAGTCAAGAAATTTTTCACAAATTGATATTTAACCTACTCTAGTTTTGCACCTTTCTAATTGAAAATAGAAAGCTCTTACCATATTATTT
>JBBIRM010000157.1:0-6796 GCA_037441765.1 Deltaproteobacteria bacterium
GAGGCGGTGCAGGACCTGGCCAACAAGGGCCTGGTGATGGGCTTTCCGGACGGCAGCTTTCTGGGGAAGCGCTCGCTGACGCGCTACGAGATGGCCACGATCATCAAGCGGGTCATCGACTACCTGGCGAAGATGGTGGACGAGAAGGTGACGATTTATGACGACGGACTTGACCCAGAGGGGTTACAAATTCCTTTTGACTTCGAAGGTATCCCTAAGAAGAGGGTGGTCTTTTTTGAAAGAGGGGTTGTTAGGGAAGTCACCTATGATTCTTTTACAGCAGGCAGGGAGGGGAAAGAATCCACAGGTCATGGGTTGATGGCTCCTAATACAGAAGGCCCGATCCCTATCAATCTTTTTATGAAGGAAGGGGAATCTTCCCTTAAAGAGATGATCAAATCTATTAAAAAGGGAGTCTATATCACTCGGTTTCATTATACAAATGTAGTTGAACCAATGAGGGCTGTTATTACAGGTATGACAAGGGATGGGACTTTTCTCATCGAGGGAGGAGAGATCAAAGCCCCTCTTAAAAATCTCAGGTTTACTGAATCGATCTTAAGGGCCCTCTCCAGAGTGAGTGCCATTTCCAAAGAGAGAAGGGTGTGTTCCGAAGGGACAATCTATTCCAGGCGATTCGTCACTGGGACAGTGGCTCCAGCCATAAAGATTGATGGTTTTTATTTTTCAGGGGTCTCAACATTATGACCTTAGATTCATCATTTATTCGGAATGACAAACATAATATACAACTTATTGTGACACTGCTCTCACTGGTAGAGGAGGAGATATTTTTATAAGCCATGAAGGAGTTAATTGGAAATATTCTCGATATCGCCAGATTGAAAAAGGTGGACTACACAGATATCCGTATCGTTCGCCGGCAAAATGAGGAGATTGAGGTAAAGAATGGGAATGTGGAGGCTTTCACCCACGATGAGGATTTTGGTTTTGGGATCAGGGTGCTGGCCCATGGGGCATGGGGATTTGCATGCAGTTTCAGGGTGAATAAGAGCGAGATGGAGGCCGTTTTTAGGAAGGCCCTAAGGATTGCCAAGGCAAGTTCAAAGGCAAGAGGAGGAGAGGTTGTTTTCCAAAAGGTGGCTCCCAAAATCGCTCAATACAGCACCCCTGTCTCTATCGATCCTTTTAGAGTTACTCCTGAAGAAAAAATAGCACTTCTTTTTAAGTCAGAAGAGATTCTACGAAAAAATAAGAAGATCAAAATATCAGAGGCCTTTATGGGGGCTTATAAAACCGAGAAAATCTTTGCTTCTACTGAAGGCTCATATATCGAACAAGAGATTGTTGCATGCGGGGCTGGCATATCGGCCACTGCAATTGAAGGAGGAGAGGTTCAGCTACGTTCCTATCCAAACTCTTTCAGAGGGAATTTTGCGACAAAAGGTTATGAGTGGATCGAAGGGCTTGCCCTTCCAGACCATGCAGAAAGAATAGCGGGTGAGGCAGAACAGTTGCTTTCTGCGAAACCCTGCCCATCAAAAGTTACGACCCTTATCTTAGACGGCTCTCAGTTGGCACTCCAGATTCATGAATCGATTGGACACCCCATTGAACTTGATAGAATTTTAGGGACAGAGACCAGTTACGCTGGCACCAGTTTTATAAAGCCCGAGATGTTGGGTTCTTTTCAATATGGGTCAGAGATTGTCAACATTTCAGCCGATGCCACAATCCTTGGGGGGTTAGGTACTTTTGGTTACGATGATGAGGGGATCCCCGCTCAAAAGGTTCCAATTATCTCCAACGGGGTTTTGGTCAACCTTTTAACCTCAAGGGAGACAGCCCATCATTTAGGGAAGGAAAGCAATGGAACGATGAGGGCAGATGGTTGGAATCGAATCCCACTTATTCGGATGACCAATATCAACATTGAGCCCGGGGAGTGGACATTTGAAGACATGATTGCGGATACTGAGGAGGGAGTCTTTTTATCCACCAATCGAAGTTGGTCTATCGACGATAAGAGGATTAACTTCCAGTTTGGGACTGAGATTGGATGGGAGATCAAGAATGGGAAATTGGGTGAAATGGTCAAAAATCCGACCTATACAGGGATCACGCCTGAGTTCTGGAATTCTTGTGATGCCATTGCAAACCATGATCACTGGATGATGTGGGGGATTCCAAACTGCGGGAAGGGAGAGCCAGGGCAGGTGGCTCAAGTTGGCCATGGGGCTTCACCTGCCCGATTTAGAAATGTTCAGATAGGGGTAATGTTTAGTGCCTAAAATTAAAATCTTTAATTTGTTAGAAACCTTGATCACTTTAGATCACTTATAACCTTAATCATCTTTTTTGGTGACATCTTTGGCATAGCCTTCCCTAAAGCCCTCCACCACCTTTTCAGTCATCTTTTTGGTTGCCTCAAAGATCTTCCTTAAACCTTCCTTAAATAAGTCTTTTGCCTCTTTTAGTTCATCCTCATCGCTTGGTTTTGTCACAATTCTTCACCCCCTATTTTTTATCGTTAATATTTTTTAAACCTACATAAATCTAATAATTCCCTTTAAACCAGAAGGAAGTAGCCTTTATAAAATATTATCACGAAATTAAATGGAAGCAAAGAGAGAACGGTTCTTTTGATTTTTAGTCCTTTGTATGCTAATTAGATAGTATTGTTTATGAGAGGGAGGGACGATGATGAAGTGCTATATATGTGCAAAGCAGGGAGTGGATACAGAGGCGATTGCCATCTGTATAGTGTGTGGGATGGGGCTCTGTCTTGGCCATGCCTTTAAAGAGGAATTACTGGTCAGGGATATCATTGATTGGGGATTTGGTGAGGAGAAGATTGAATATCCCCATAAATTACCACGATTTATATGTGCGGAATGTAAATTGGCCATTGAGCAGAGAAAGAAGGTAGAGAAGAGATGAGAGAGGCATTACTTGAGGGGAATTAGGAGTTGAAAAAAAGATTGTTTTTTTCCATTGAATTAAGAATAATATTTTTATGAAGAAGAAGATTCTTGTGGTTGAAGATGAAGAGGGTTTGAGGCTTCTCTATGAAGAGGAATTGAAGTCGGAAGGCTACGAGGTCATCACTGCCCGAAATGGGAAAGAGGCCATTGAGAAATTGGAGAAGGAAAAGCCCAACCTCATCATTCTCGATATCGTCATGCCTGTAATGGATGGGATGGAGGCCCTGGGAAAGATTTTAGGAAAAGATCGGAAAATCCCGATTATCCTTAATACCTCCTACTCGGGCTATCAACAAGATTTTATGAGCTGGGCAGCAGATGCCTACATAACAAAATCTCCTGATCTCAGCGAATTAAAGAATAAGGTAAAAGAACTTTTGGAGAGGGGCAGGGTTCTGTGAAGATTTTGGCCATGATTTTGGCAGGAGGCCGGGGAGAGAGGCTTTATCCCCTTACCCGTGACCGTGCCAAGCCTGCTGTCCCTTTTGGTGGAATTTATCGAATTATTGACTTTACCCTTTCGAACTGTATCCATTCAGATATCCGTCGTATTTTCGTCCTTACGCAATATAAATCGACTTCTCTTCATCGTCATATTCAATTTGGTTGGAACATCGTCTCTGCAACCTTAGGAGAGTTCATCGAGGCCATCCCTGCGCAACAAAGAATCGATGAACACTGGTATCAGGGGACTGCTGATGCGATCTATCAAAATATTTATACCCTTCAGCAGGAAAGGCCAGACCTGGTCCTCATTCTTTCAGGTGATCATATATATAAGATGGATTATAGAAAGATGATTGCCTACCATATTGAGAAAGGAGCGGATCTTACAGTTGGGGCAATTAGGATGGATCGCAAACTCTCTCAAGAATTTGGGGTTATTGAGGTGGATAAAGAGTGGCGGATTATTGGTTTTCAAGAAAAGCCTGAAATTCCAAAGACAATCCCCGAAGATCCAGAAGGCATCCTGGCATCTATGGGGATTTATGTTTTTGGGACAGAGATACTGGTTAGACGGTTAATCGAAGATGCTCGTTCCGAGTCCACCCATGATTTTGGAAGGGATATCATCCCTGCGATGATAGGGAAAGATCGAATCTTTGCTTTCGATTTTAGAATTGGAGATCAAGGCGAAAGTGGGTACTGGAGGGATGTTGGCACGATCGATGCCTATTTTGAGGCTAACATGGACCTAATTTCAGTTACCCCTCAACTTAACCTCTACGACCCTCAATGGCCAATCCTCACCTACCAATCGCCCCATCCTCCGGCCAAGACCGTGCTTCTTGAGGAGGGGAGAGTGGGAACAGCCCTCAACTCAATAATATCAAATGGTTGCATCATCAGCGGAGGAAGCGTCATAAGGTCAATCCTTTCTCCAAGGGTGATGGTTCACAGTTATGCCGAGGTTGAGGATTCCATACTTATGGAGGGAGTTGATGTTGGAAGGGGCGCGAGGATTCGTAGAAGCATTATTGATAAGGATGTGCATATTCCCCAGGGAATGAAGATTGGTTACAATTTAGATGAAGATGTGAAGAGGTTTACAGTAACTGGTTCTGGGATTGTTGTGGTACCAAAAGGCATACGCCTATAATAAATTCCAGATAGATTCCAATTTTCAATAACCTAATAACCGACCCCATACCAATATTCTGATTTAAGGCGTAATATCGAGGATATCTGAGATGTTTATCTCGAGCATCTTCACAGAGGCGAGGATGCGTTCTGCATTTCGGTCAACCGCCTGAATGCCCCCTGAAAGTTCTTTTAATTCCTGAGCGGCCTTCTTAATCTTCTTGATACAAGTATCGATCTTTTTAAGTTTTGTTGGACTCATTGGTCATCTCCTTTTTCAAGTTACAAGAATGGGAATGAAAGTATCGAATTCAATCTATTCGCTGTTATCCTTTTTATTATTCTATTTCCTCAGGTCTTTAAACCTTTTGGCCTTCACTTCATAGCGGGGAAGGGAGTTATAGGGATGGACCTCAATATTATAACCTAAGTTCGTTTTTAGCCTTAATTGATCCCTAAGTTGAGCAAGGATTGTTTCCCTATTGCTCTCGGCTTCTGGCAGGATTTCGACCCTTAGGGTAATATCATCCAGATCTCCCTTTTTGGTGACCAAGACCTCAAACTCATTGCTTAAACCATTGATCGAGCGAACGACCTCTTCAATCGCAGAGGGAGCAAGAAGAACCCCCTTTACTTTGGTGATATCATCCGCTCTTCCAATCACTCCTCCCTTGATGATGCGGAAGGTTCTTCCACAGGGGCAGGATTCGCTGGACCATTCGGCTACATCCTTGGAATCGAATTGAATGCAGGGTTGGGCGATTCGGTCAAGGGCTGTTATGATAATTTTCCCCTTTCTTCCAGAGGTCTCAATAATCTCCCCTGTTTCAATGTCCTCCAGTTGCATCAGAAAGAGTGCTTCGTTTACATGGAGACCTCCAGGTTGGGCAGTGCACTCAAACCCCCATGCCCCAATCTCTGTTGCACCCACGTGGTCATAGACCTTTGCTCCCCATGCCTCCTCCATTCGCTGTTTTGTGGATGGGATACTTGCCCCTGGCTCTCCTGCACAGGTAATCTTACGAATGGTGAGGTCCCTGGCAGGATCAATACCAAGTTTCTTCTTTGCAGTATCGGCCATTCCTAATACATAAGTGGGAGTGGCCATCATGGCAGTGGCCCTGAGTTCTTGTATTTTTAGAATACGTGCCTCTGTATCGAGCACCCCTCCTGGGATGACCTCGCATCCTATCTTTTCAGCGGCATAATGGCCGGCCCAGAAGGCAACAAATATATTGTAGCCAAATGGAAGAAAGACCCTGTCTGTCTTTCGATAGCCCTGAGCATAGAGGAGATAGGCCCATGCCTCAGACCACCACTCCCAATCCTGCCAGGTATCAGGTTGATAGACTGGGGTTCCTGTGGTTCCACTGGTTTGCCGAAACTCTGTTACCTCCTCCAGAGGAACACAAAGTGCATCTCCATATGGGAAGGGATCTTTTCTCTGGATATCCCTCATCATTGCCTTCTCGACCTTGGGGACTTTGGCGATATCCTCCCATGATTTGATATCCCCGGGTTCAAGGCCTGCCTCCTGATAGAGTTTTCGATGGAATTTTGATCTTTCATAGGCCCACTCTAAAATCTTTTTAAATTTTTTTAGTTGAAGGGCTCTCAATTTTTCCTGGGGCAGGGTTTCAACGATGGGGTTCCAGTAAATTTCTTTATTTGGGGTCGCCATATTTTTCTCCATCTTTATTCATTTGGTTTTGACCTTTTCTTGGGTCACGGATTAGAATTTAATGAAGTTCATAAGGTTTTGTCAACCCCAATTTTTCTTTACTATTCTGGTAGTATTGATTAATCCCCTGAAAATGTTTGTTTTTCTCTTGAGCATTGAAAAGGATACCATCTCCTGGAAGAAATCCCTTTCTTCAGGCATTCTATTAACCTACCCGCCCTATAGGATTTTCGGGGATCTACATACCAGATTCATTTAATTCCCCCTTCAGCGAGGGATTGCGAACTCTCCAAAATTTTTCTTGACAAATTCTGTAAAAGTAGTAGTATCATTTAATGAAAATTAATTCCATTTAATGGAATTTGCCTTGTCTTCAAAATCTCCCAAAAAAAATTTTCAAAATACTTCTTTAGAAAGAGCGATACAGATCCTCTGCAGTTTTACGTTTGAGAGAAGGGAGATGACCCTGGCAGAGATCTCTAATAGTCTTCACCTCCCAAAATCCACTGCTTACAGGCTTGTTTCCACCTTGAATGATTATGGCTTCTTAAAGAGGAACGATTCAACGAGATGTTTCTCCTTAGGGTTA
>JBBIRM010000158.1:0-6703 GCA_037441765.1 Deltaproteobacteria bacterium
AGGCTCTTTAAACAATGAAGAAGATAATCCTTGGTATTCCAGTTTACAATGATGACGGATATATCAGTCATAACTAAAAAATTTTAAACTCCTAAAAATTCCATTCTTATCCAAACTTTTTTATAAATTCATCAATAGCCCCGCAACAAATTAATTGGACATTTTCCCTGACTTTTTGATCTGGCCAATCCCACCATTTTATCTCTAAAAGTTTCTTAATGGTCTCTTTATCAAAACGATAACGAATGATGCGTGCTGGATTTCCTGCCACAATGGCATAGGGGGGACATCCTGTGAAACAAGTGAACAGGCACCAATGACGGCACCATCTTCAATACAAACACCTGAAAGGATTGTTACTCCGTAGCCAATCCAGACATCATTTCCAATTACCACATCTCCTTTGGTTGCAGGGTGTCCTTTGATCGACTTTCCCTCTTCCCACAAGTAAGGGAACGGATAGGTGCTTACCCAATCGATTCGGTGCTCGCTCCCGAGGAATATGGTCACACCCCTTGAAATAGAACAATATTTCCCTATCTTAAGAGTAGAACCTTCTTTCCAGGATATGACCCTCGGTTTCCCATAGGTATGTTCTCCTATTTCATATCGCTTACCTAAAAGATCCTTGGTATAGATGATCTTCCCAGAAGACGATGAAAACCACTGTCTCAGATTCCTAATCCAACTAATCTTTTTATTCAAATTCATCAAACTTCCCCTTGGGTTTTCAACTCACCTTTTCCCCAACGATGATTAGGGTGTTGCCTCCCATAATAATCTCATTTTGTATGGTTTCATTCAATCTATAGTTTTTTCGTCTTTTACTGGATGCTAAAAGACCATATAGGCGAATGAGCCAGACCACTGGCAATAACCAACTCATCCTTCTTTTTGTTTTATCTTTTTCTAATCTGAGGATACAGAATCCATAATGCTCCATTACAAATTTTAGAAGTGGGAAATGAATGGGGCTTAAGTGAACCATGGAGAGATCGCCCTTCCAAATCTCCCTTACGACTTCGTGTGTTGGGATTTTGGAGAATGTGCCCATGAAAAGAAAGCGAAGCCTCCGCTCAATGTTCAGATAATTAGGGGTCGATAGATAAATCCTCCCACCCTTCTTAACAATTCTTCCAAACTCCCTGATGGCATTATAAGGGTTCTCTAAATGCTCAATTCCATCGAGGCAGACCACATAATCGAAATATTCATCGGGATAGGGGAGAGAATTGTTCAGGTCTCCGATGTCCATCTTTAAATCCGCGATTGAAAAGAAAGAGGGATTGATATCGCAACAGGAAACCTCGAATCCCATCTTCCTCAGACGATCTGCCAGTATCCCCGACCCTGTGGGAACATCCAGCACTCTTCCCCGAGGCTCTTGGCCCATCATCTCCACGATTTTTTCATGGATCTCATTTCTCGCCAAAGAGATAGCACCAAAAGGCCATTCAAGTGGTTCTCGCTCTCTTTTTATCAGGCCCATCTCTCCTCCACCACCCCGTTGGGAGTCACATAGACAATTCCCCTATCTTTGCTTTCCTTTATAAGACGTGTAATCCAGTTTTTATCATCGGATCTTAGAATAGGATTGGACCGAACATATTCCTTTAAAAATCTCAGACGATCTGTCTTTGTAATCGTCCTGGGTATGGAGGTGTTAAGTTGGAGAAAATTTTTGAATACCTCTTTCTCCTTAACCTTTCGGTCTAGCCTCACATCCTCAAGATCAAGAAGATGAAAATTCCAGGCGGTCTCTTTTTTTGAGACGAAAATGTTACAGGCCTTCATATCTCGATGGTAAATGTTCATCTGGTGAAAACGAGAAAGCCACTCAGCAAAGGTCTTAATAAATAGCCTCTTTTCCCAAATCCCTTGAAATCCATTAAATAAAAAACGGTCAAGTTCCTGACCTTTCTCCAGTGCCTCCATCAGGAAGAAACTCCTCCTCCATCCCAAAAGGCCCCTCTCTTCTGCGAGACCTAAGGGTTTCAAGACAGCCATTCCCCTAACCATCAAGCCATTTCCATTCACCCAGGCCTTCATCCCTTTTGAATGACGAAAAAATTCTTTAACCTGACTCCAGAAACTCGCAGGTCGGAATTCCTTTACAATGACTCCGCAACCCTTTTCCCTCAGAATGGATATCACTACCCCTGAACCCTTTTTCAACAACCCATTTGACTTCTCTTCTGATATGTGCCGATGTCCTTCGATCTTGTTTTTTAGAAGGTCTAAAGGAAAGTCCCTTCGATGATAATAGATGATATCACCCTCCTTCTGGACTGAAAAATCAGTGCTCTCTTTGAAACATCGCCTGGTTCGACTTTTATACTGTCGATGTCGGAGACAGAGCATCATCGATAGGATTCTCTGGAACATCTCCTTCTCTTTCTGAGCGTTAATCGACTCTTCCCCAAAATATCTTCTAAAAAAAGTTAAAAAATCCTTCTCCTCCCATTGTGATCTTAAGGAATGAAACCATTGGGCCAGATTCCACAATCTCTTATCCAAAGTAAGAGAGGAAAGAATCTTAGCCCGATGTAAATCGGTGAGGAAAAAGTCCTCTCCATTCCATAAAAAGTTACCTGCGTGAAGGTCTTTATGAAACAAACCCGCATTATGAAACCTTCTCACCGCTTTGGCCAAAGACTCAATTGGGATATTCTCTTTCGATTTAATAAGATCAATCAAAGAGACCCCTGATCCCACTGCTTCTGAAAAGTAATAACTCTCCTGGACCCATCTTCTATGTACTCTCTCCAACCATCCTAAGGGTTTGGGAATGGATAAACCCTTCTTATGCAACTGGTGGGCAATAAACCATTCCTTCCTCCCCTTAGATGGGAGAACGAAATATTTTAAAGCCTCTAACCACCCTTTGGTCTTATCCATCTTTAAAAAAATCCTTTTATGAGAAGGAATAGTGAAGATCCCTGCCCAGCGGTACCTTGAGTCCTTTATAATCTCACCACTGTTCTGTTGCACAAAAGAGATAGGATCTTCAAAAAAAGAGGAAGGGAGAAGCTCAAAAACCTCTTCACGAAGCCATCCCTTCATCTCCCCTACAGAAATCTTTCTATAAACACTCTTCATATTATAGTCCTTATGCAAGCCTGAAGGCTTGCCCTACTTATGGGAAAAGGCGTTTCATCCTACGCCTCAATCTCATCCATAAACGGTCATCGCTCTTAACCACCCTGATAGTAGGAAGCCTCCCCCACTCCTCTGAAGACAAAGTTTTTCTGGCAGTAACCCATACCCCTTTTGGCCTCTTAATGTCTCCTTCTAACGTGCAGTCTAAAATCTTAAACCTCCTCAAAAGCAGTTCCAGACCTTCAGGAGTAAAACGCCAGTAGTCTTTTGGGACACGATGAATTTTAAAATGCATCACAGTAGTAAGTATCAGAAGTCCATTGGGTTTTAGAACCCGATAGATTTCATCGATCGCTTTTTGAGGGTAGGGAAGATGTTCGAGGGATTCGAGGTTGAGCACAAGTCCGATGCTCTCATCGGAAATCGGCTTCATATCACAAATATCACAGACAACATCAATACAGGAGGGGTCAAAATCCTGGATGTCCTGTTTGATATAGCGCTTCCCTGGAAAGAGGGGCTGGTAGTAGTTGGGCTCCCATCCTGCACAGGTGTCAAGGATAGGTTCCTCATAAGGAAATCTTTCAATAGCCCACCTCACATAATCGACAATGGCCTCTCTCAAGAAAAACTCCTCATCTCTCTTTTCCTGCCACCCGCTTTAGAATGGATAATAAACGGGGAGCACAGGTCTGAAGGGTATACCTATTTAAGACCCTTCTTCTCCCTTCTACCCCCATCTTTTCCCGTAGTGCAGGACCCTTAATGAGGATTGAAAGCTTCTCCTCCCACTCCTCAGGGCTCATTGCATAAAACCCATTTACTCCATCTTCCACCAGATCGCGATTGATTCCCACTGGAGTACAAACCACTGGAACACCTACCCCTTGATATTGAATGATCTTAAGTCCACACTTTCCCCAGGACCAAGGGTCATCAACCAGAGGCATCAGCCCAATGTCAAAACTTTGAAGGTCTGAAACCTCCTCTTCAGAACTCCAATATTTTTTAATAACCTTCATCTGTTCACAATCAAAAAATACATCACAAACAATCTTCAACTCCACCCAGGGATATTTTTTAGCCAAATTTTTAAAAATAGGCTTCATCTTCTCCAGGTAATGGATGGAACCATGATCTCCAATCCACCCAATGGTCACTCTCCCCTTTTCCACAGGGTATCTTTTTAAATGATACTTCTCCTCATCTATCGAAGTAGGGATCACCTCTACATTGGAGTGAATTGGAAGAACCTGGCTTTTCAAAAATTCATTTCCTGCAATCACAAAATCAGAGGCCTTGATCATCTGAACAAACCTTCTCCGCCGAGTCTTAGAGATGGGGCTTTTAGCCTTTGAATTTCTATACATGACCGAATCATCAAAATCGTAAACGATTCTTTTAGCCCTTTTCCTAAGTAGCGCAAGCCTTGGTTGATTGAAACGCTTCCTCTGAAGAAAGACAATATCGTATTGAGGGAGAGTTGCAAAAAATTGGATGTTCTCTTTTAATGTCCTCGGATAAAGGTTAACAGTAGCCTCTACGCCATTTGATTCTAGATAGGGTAGATACTGAAGCACCCGGTATCGGCTTGCTGCAACCTGAAATCCCTGAATAAGAAAAAGAACTTTCATTAAAAAATCCCTATCTCCTTACCCTTTTGCTCTTTGAGGGAGAACCTTGACGAAAAACCTGTTGAAGAACATTTAAAAACGTCTCTGAGGTGACTGTTAGACAATAGCCTTTCTCAACCGTTCGTATCCCATTTTCTCCCATCTTTCTTCTCAATGATTGATCCTGGATGAGGGAGGAGAGTCGTTCTACCCATTCCTCCTCCGTAGTTGCCCAAAAACCATTCTCCCCATCTTTGACAATGTCCTGGTTTATGCCAACAGGGCTACAGACCACTGGCACACCCACACTGAGATACTGGATGATCTTCAATCCACACTTCCCCCTCGTCCATAAATCATCATTTAGAGGCATGAGGCCAATGTCAAAGGAGATCAGGTCTTCATTCTCGTCTTCCAATCTCCATGGTTTGTTCAGGACAGGGATGAAAGTGGACCCATAAGAATCGTTACTCACAATTTTAAGTTTAACATGGGGGAATTTTTGAGAAATTATTTTAAATACGGGCTCCAATTTTTTAAGATATTTTAAATTCCCTTTTGTCCCGATCCAGCCGAGAATAATCTCAGAAGATTCCTTCACCTCTTTCTTCCTTGGGTAGAGGCTCATATCAATGGAGGTAGGGATGAGAATAACCTCTTTTTGAGGATCGACCTTAAGGACTTCGTTTTTGAGAAACTGATTTCCCACAATCACTGCATCGCTCCATTTGACCATCCATTGGAATTTAATCCTTCGTGAAAAAGAATGAGGGTTAGGGGAACTGGAGGAACGGTACATGATGGCATCATCAATATCAAATATAATTTTAGGGGCTTTTCTCCTTATCAAATAAAATTCAGGGGGAGGAAGTAACCTCCTCTGAATACATGTGATATCAAAATGGGGAAGTTGTCTATAGATTGAAAGGCGCTGTCTCCATGACCCGAAGATGGGTTGCCACTTTGGCTCCACCTGATGTTTTCTAAGAAAGGGGAAATACTGCTCAACCCTAAATCGGTGCCCCTGATCACTATAGTGGGTTAGGAAGATAACTTTCATCAATCGTATCTCGGTCGACTTTTATGAATGTATCTTAATTCAACCCTAAATTTTTTTAGAAATTTATTCAGAGTTTTATAACGATCCTGCCTTGGAGCCTTTACAACATTATATTTAGTAGAATTCTCCCTCTCCAACTCTGAAGTAACTTTTTGACAAGTGACCCAGATTCCCAATGGGAATGAGGGTTCACCCTCCAAGGTGAAGTCAAGTATCTTATATTTACTCAATAAAAGTTTAATCCCATCTGGGCAGAATCTCCAATAGTCCTTTGGGCATGGATGGATTCCCATGGCCATAACTGTCGTGAGGATCAATATTCCATTAGGTTTAAGAACTCGAAAGATCTCGTCTAATGCCTTTTGTGGATGTTCAATGTGTTCTAAAGACTCAAGGAGAAGCACTAAACCAATACTATCATCTTCAACGGGGGCCATATGGCATATATCACATATGATATCGATGCAGGGAGGATTATAGTCTTGAATATCCTGTTTAATATATTTCATATTGGGGAAAAGGGGTTGATATAAATTCGGCTCCCACCCTGCACAGCAGTCCAATATGGGCTCTTCAAATCGGTACTTGGAGATCATCTCCTTCACATAATTATATACGGGTTGTCTCATCAAAGGCTCCTTACTTTTCTGCCACCAATAGGATGGACTTTGCAAAGTCAATGCCTAGATAACGATGAACCGGAGACATCACATACACCCTGAAGAGGTACCTGTGATAAGCATCATTATAGGTTCGATACATCCCCTTGATTTTGAAGCCCTGTGCCAAAAGCAATCCACCTAGCTCGTCATAGCAATAAGCCACCTTGTGGGTTGCATCTCTCCAGAACCTGCCAGGATTAAAGATATTCGGAGTGGAAAGGAGGAAGTGTCCACCGTCTTTCAAAACAGAGTGAATCTTTTTTATCAGA
>JBBIRM010000159.1:0-6694 GCA_037441765.1 Deltaproteobacteria bacterium
TGAGATGGCCAATATCCGCGATCAGTGCTCCTGGGTCCATATGCATAAACCCCGAGAGGCAACTGAAAAGGCCAAAGATCTGGTAAGGATGGCGGTTGCCAAGGCCTCACTCCTTGAACCCCTTCCAACCCAGATGGTTGAGATCACCCCAAAGGCATTGGTGATCGGTGGAGGTCTTGCTGGAATGACTTCTGCAAAAAGGATTTCTCAGTCTGGTTTTGAGGTTTATCTTATTGAGAAGGAACCACATTTAGGTGGAAAGGCGAGGAATATCTTTCGCACCCTTGAAGGGGAAGACGTACAGGGCTACTTGAATCAGTTAATAAAAGAGGTAGAAAAGGATCCAAAGATTCACCTCATGACCAACACAAAGATCGAAAAAGTGGAGGGTTTTGTCGGCAATTTCAGATCCATAGTTAATCGAAATGGAGAGGTTAAAGAACTAAACCACGGTGTGATAATTGTTGCCACAGGTGCAGAGGAGTATAGACCCAGGGAATACCTCTATGGCCAGGATAATCGAAT
The DNA here is from genome assembly GCA_037441765.1 of Deltaproteobacteria bacterium. Lineage (GTDB taxonomy): Bacteria > Desulfobacterota > BSN033 > BSN033 > UBA1163 > JBBIRM01. The sequence goes on from JBBIRM010000159.1 coordinate 526, forward strand.
AATAACGCAAAGGGAGTTGGAGGAGAAAATAGTAAAAAGTCCCAACTCTTTAAAGGGACTTAAAAATGTGGTCATGATCCAGTGCATTGGTTCAAGAAACGATGAGAGACCTTATTGCAGTAGGGTCTGTTGCTCCGAGGCAATTAAGAATGGTCTCCATTTCAAAACCCTTTTCCCTGATACCTCTCTCTATGTCCTTTATCGCGACATCCGGACCTATGGATTTAAAGAGGACTTCTATGAAAAGGCAAGAGAGGCTGGTATCCTGTTTATCCGTTATGAACCTGAAAGACAGCCTCAATTGGTAAAAGATGGAGGGGTTCTAAAGGTCATTGTCTATGAACCTATTATTCAAGACGATCTTCTCATAGAGACCGATCTTCTTGTTTTGAGTCCTGGGATTGTCCCCCATTTTGAGGAAAATGAACGCCTTTCAAAGATGTTAAAAGTACCCCTCAACCAGGACGGTTTCTTTCTTGAGGCCCACATGAAACTGAGGCCGGTGGATTTTGCCACGGATGGAATTTTTCTTGCTGGATTGGCCCACAGTCCAAAATCGATGGATGAAACCCTCTCCCAAGCCAATGCAGCAGTGGCTCGAGCCCTTACCATTCTTACCAAGCCCCATCTCGAGACCATCGGGACAGTCTCTGAAGTGGACGAAAGGAAGTGTAATGGATGCGGGCTTTGTGAGTCCGTTTGCCCTTATAAGGCGATTGAGATTGTTTTTAAAAGGACGGTGGTGGGAGAAAAGGATGTGGCCCAGATCAACAAGGCCCTCTGCAAGGGATGTGGGGTTTGCACTGCATCCTGCAGGTCAGGGGCGATCGATCTTAAAGGGTTTACAACAGAGGGGATTGTGGCACAGATTACTCAATTGGCCATTTCATGAATGATGAAGACTACTCAAAATGGAAAATAACTGGGAACCAAAAATTTTAGCATTTCTCTGCAACTGGTGTTCCTATGCAGGAGCAGACCTTGCAGGGACATCGAGAATACAGTATCCTCCTAATATTCGAGTCATCCGTGTCCCCTGCTCTGGTAGGATTAATCCCCTATTTATCCTAAAGGCCCTTCAGTCAGGGATTGATGGGGTGCTGGTATCGGGTTGCCATCCTGGAGATTGCCATTACTTAAGCGGGAACTATATTGGGAGGAGAAAATCTGCAACTTTAAAAAGATTCCTTGAGTATATTGGGATAGAGGAAGGGCGGGTTCAATTCTCCTGGGTCTCTGCAGCAGAGGGTGGGAAGTTTTCTCAATTGGTTTATGAGGTAACAGAAGAGATCAAAAGGTTGGGTCCTGCAAAGCGATTTGTTAAAAATAGGGTTTAAGGGCACAAGAATTCGAGTGACCAAGAGACTAAAACCCTTCACCCATTGAACATTGAAGATGGATGAGAGACTAAAAAAGATCCAAGAAAAGATCAGAGAGAAGTCCAAAGAACTCCTCTCCAAAAAAAGGGTAGATCTAATTATTGGATTTAGTAACTGGACCCTTCCACTTCGTACTACACCTGTGTTCATTCGGACGCCTGAAGGGACAGAAAGCCTTATCTGGAACTCTTTTTGTGAGAATAATCTTGCCACCTACATACATAAATTTAACCGTTTCAGGGTTGGAATCGTGGTCAAGGGATGTGATGCCCGTTCCCTTACTGCGCTATCTCTTGAAAAAAGATTTAACCCTGATGGAATCTTTCTTATCGGAGTCCCCTGCCAGAGGATGGTTGATCGAAGGAAGGTAGCAAGAGCTGTTAAAGGTGAAATCATTCGGGTAGAAGAGAGAGGAGAAGAACTTCTCGTAGAAGGTGAGGAATTTAAAACAGTTTTAGAAAAGAGAGATTTTTTATACCCATCCTGTCAGGTATGTATCCACCGAACACCATCTCAAGCACATTTCTTAGCGGATGACCCAGTGGAGGAATTTCCCCTGGTTGAAACACATCCTGAAGTCGATGTGTTTGAAAAGAAACCCCCTGAAGAGCGATGGAGGTATTTTGAAAGTGAGACCAGTCGGTGTATTCGCTGTTATGCCTGTCGGCAGGTATGTCCCATGTGTTACTGTACAGAATGTTTTGTAGAGTGCTTGCGGCCGAAATGGATTGAAGGAGGGTTAAACCCTCAGGATTTACAATTTTATCATATTGTAAGGGCTTACCATCAGACAGGAAGGTGCTCAGGATGCGGGGCCTGTGAGCGGGCCTGTCCAATGGATATCCCTCTTACCTATTTAACTCAGAAGCTGAACCAAGATGTAAAAGAACTTTTTGGATTTGAGGTGGGGTTGGATTCAAAAACCCCTCCTCCCCTCTCCACCTATGAGGTGGAGGATAAAGGCGATTTCATCAAATGATGCTAAGATTGGATAAGAGAGATTTTAAAAAATTTTTAGAAGACCTGATGGAGGAATTTGACCTTTATGCCCCTGCTTCATTAGTTGAAGGAGTCTCTGTCTTTAAAAAGATCGATAACCCTGAGGAGGTCAATCTAACCCCAACTCTGACGCAGAAGCCAGCAAAAGAGACCTTCTTCCCTCAGTCAGAACCCATGTTTAACTATAAAACCGAAGGACATAAGAGCCAGATGAAATCCCTGGATGAAATAAAGAGAGAAAGGATTCTCCTCGGAGCAAGACCCTGCGACATTGAAGCGATCTCTATTATTGAAAAGGTCTTTCTTAGTGAACCATATACAGATGTCTACTTCCTCGAAAAGAGGAAGAAGACCACCCTAATTGGCTTAGGATGTAATCAACCTCTTTCCACATGCTTCTGTACCTCGGCAGGGGGTGGCCCTTTCCTCAGAATGGGTTCTGATATCTTCCTCATAGATCTGGGAGGGGCCTACTCGGTTGAGTTGCTGACAGAAAAAGGAAGGCTTTTTGGAAAAAATAGATTCTTAAAAGAAGCCCTTCCAGAGGATAAAAGGCAGATAAAAGAACTTGAGAAGAGGGCCTTTGAAAAGATTGGGGTTTCTATTCCTGTTGATGGGATTGAAAAAAGATTGGACCTCATGACGGAAAGCTCTTTTTGGGATCGGGTCCATGAAAAATGTGTGGGATGCAGGATATGCACCTATCTCTGTCCAACCTGTCACTGTTTTGATATTGTTGATGAAGGGGATCATGCGCGAGGTCAAAGGGTGAGAAATTGGGATTCCTGCCTCTCGTCTCTTTACTCTTTGGAAACCTCGGGCCATAACCCCAGGCCCACCACCCGTGAACGCGTAAGGCAGAGATTGATGCATAAGTTCAACTATTTTCCAAAAATCTTTAATCGCGTGGCATGTGTGGGATGTGGTAGATGTATCCAATATTGTCCTGTACACTTTGATATTCGTCAGGCAATCATCTGGACATCCTCTAAAAGACCGTCTGAACTTAAAACCTAAAAAGGGCAACGAGTGATGAAGAACCCTTATCTTCCTATCCCAATGGTCGTAAAAAAAGCCTATGTGGAAACAACCGACCAAATGCTCCGAACCCTTGAGCTTGTCTTTTTAAACAAAACCGATGAGGAGGCCTTCCAATACTTGCCTGGCCAGTTCTGTGAACTCTCTGTCCTCGGAAAGGGGGAGGCCCCTTTTGGAATCGCCTCTTCTCCTACTGAAAAGAGTTCTCTAAAATTTACGATCAATAAAGCAGGGGTGGTCACCACTGCCCTGCATCACCTTGAGGAAGGAGATGAGGTTGGCCTCAGGGGACCCCTCGGAAATCATTATCCTATTGACCTTTTTGAAGGGAAGAATGTATTGATCATTGGTGGAGGATTTGCCTTCACGACCCTGAGATCCCTCGTCGTCTATCTCTCCCACCCTGAGAACCGATCCAAAGTAAAGGAGATTACCATTATCTATGGAGCAAGGATGCCAGGTCTTCTCCTCTATAAGGAAGAATTGGCTCAGTGGGAGAAGCGGGATGATTTAAATCTGGTTGTGACAGTGGACTGGGGGGATAAGGATTGGAAAGGGAAAGTCGGACTTGTCCCCAATGTCTTAGAAGAGATTGCCCCTTCTTCAAAAGATACGTATGCGGTTATCTGTGGTCCACCCATCATGATTAAATTCACCTTCCCAAAACTTATGGCCCTAAAATTCCCAAACGAAAGGATATATACCTCCCTCGAAAGACGTATGAAGTGTGGTATCGGAAAATGCGGGCGTTGCAATATAGGTCATCTCTATGTCTGTAAGGATGGCCCTGTCTTTAGCTATGCCCAATTAGAAAAATTACCTAAGGATTATTGAAGCAAATTTCAATCATGAAAGTTCTGAAGGAGGAGATACATGATGGATTTTATTAAGGATTTGATCGATATTGTAGGCGAAAAGAATGTCAAGACCGATCAGATTGAACGTCTATGCTATTCTCGTGATATGTCGGTCCATGAAGGGGTTCCTGACGCCATTGTCTTTGCCAAGACGACAGAAGAGGTCTCGAGGATCATGAAATTGGCCTTTGAAAAGGAGATCAAGGTCATCCCTCGAGGCTCTGGAACAAGCACCACAGGTGCAGTCCTCCCGTGCTTTGGAGGAATTGTGCTTGACCTCAGCAGAATGAATAAGATTAAGGAGATCAACCGCAAGGATGGATATGCGGTGGTTGAACCAGGGGTCATCTGTCAAAACTTAAACAATGCCCTTGCCCCAACCCATTTCTTTCCACCTGACCCTGGAAGTGCCACCATGGCCTCTATTGGTGGAATGGTTTCAACCAATGCCAGTGGAAATCGAGCCATCAAATATGGGGCAACTAAAGATTATGTGTGGGGATTGGAAGTCGTTTTGGCCGATGGTAGGGTTATGAGAACGGGTTCCATCGCTCCTAAAACATCATCGGGATACGATCTGGTTCATCTCTTCTGTCGAGCAGAGGGAACCTTAGGAGTAATCACAGAAATAACGGTGAAAATACTTCCCATGCCAGAATACATTGCCTTTGCCCAGGCCTGGTTTCCATCGGTTGAAGATGCAGGAAAGGCAGCAGAGTCGATCCTTACCTCTGGTATTCCTCTTTCCTCTTGCGAAATCCTTGATCGGGTTTCTATTGATGTAGTGAATAAGGCCATGGGGCTCAACATCCCTGATCATGTGGGGTGTATTCTCTTTATTGAGATCGATGGCAACCGTCAGGCAGTTAAGGAACACATCCAGAAAATAGATCAGATTTCAAAAGAATGCAACGGTCTTGGTAATCAATGGGATGATGATCCTGCAAAGCGTCTCAAGATGTGGGCAGGTCGTCAGGGCCTTGTTCCTTCACTATCAAAAATAAGAAGAGGGGCAAAACTAATTCCGTTGGTCGAAGACTTTGGAGTCCCAATCTCCAAGATTCCTGAAACGATCCGGGAGCTTCAAAAGATTCGCGAAAAATATAACTTCCCCATCCCAATCTTTGGTCATATCGGAGATGGAAACCTCCATGCTGTCCTGATACTTGACGGAAGAAATAAGAAAGAATGGGATACAGTGAAGAAGATTGCACAGGAGTTTATCGAGCTTACCCTGAAGTTCAAAGGAACTCTGACAGCAGAGCACGGGATAGGTATTGCCAAAGCCCCCTATATACATAAAGAGTTAGGGTTGAGTTTAGAGGTGATGAAGGCGATCAAAAAGACCCTGGATCCAAAAAACATCCTTAACCCTGGGAAACTGGGTCTGGATGATCAAACAAAGGACATCCTCGATCATTTTACTTACAAAGAATTCTTAGAGACTCCTGAGCAAATCCGGAGTTTCGGTAAGGAGGTGGACAATGAGATATTCGCCTGCATCAATTGTGGCTTTTGCCGGGCGGGGTGTCCTGTTTTTTCTCAGACAGAATTGGAATCTGAGAATGCCAGAGGCAGGGTCATACAGGCTTACTACCTTATGAAAGGAACTCTCGAACCCTCGGAGGAGGTCGCCAGGAAGTTTTATCTCTGCACAACCTGTCTTAACTGTAAGGCCACCTGCCCTGCAGGGGTTATGGTCTCTGAGATTGTCGAGGCGGCAAGAGAAAGGCTTATGGAGGCTGGATTTCTTCCAGATGTCCATAAGACCCTGTTGGAAAATCTAAAAACTACGGGCAATCCTTTTGGAGAACCAAAAGAGAAGCGAACCGATGTGTTTCCCTCAACATTTAGGCCAAAGGAGGGGGCGGTGGACACACTCCTTTTTGCTGGCTG
>JBBIRM010000160.1:0-6675 GCA_037441765.1 Deltaproteobacteria bacterium
TGATGGAATCTATGGCGGATTTAAAAAGAAAAAAACCCTTTTACGGAATTTCTGTAAGAGACCTCTGAAAAAGTCATAGAGAGACTGGGGAGGTAGGGTTCCAAACCCTTCGAATGCAGGCACTGAGAAGTTAGTAATGGGAGCATTAAATAAATTACATCTTAATGAGGGTTTGGCAAGCCACAAGGGCTTGCCCTACGAGAAATTAAACGAATCTCAAACGTAGGGCAAGGGCTTGTCCCTTGCCGCATTTGTTTTCATTTCTTATTTCGAATTACGACACAGTCTATAAAATCTCGACTTCTTCTAAGATTCGCTCTTTTGTCTTAATGGGAGTCTTATTATTTATGGCATGTTGAACCAATTCCTTTCCCATAAGGGCTGCACCGAGTGCACCAGTGATAAGAGGCTCTTCTGGTACAAAGAGCCTTCGTCCCAATTCTTCTGAAAGGGCTTTGAGTAGGCCTCTATTCTTAGCCCCTCCACCTGTCACCACCACTCTATCTACTATTTTGAGCCGATTGACCAAACGGCTGATCCTTTCTGCAAGTGATTGATGCACACCTGCGAGAAGGTCTGAAATTGGAACTCCTTCCGAAAGACTGTCTGCCACTTCTTGTTGTGCATAGATGGTACAGATATTACTGATCTTTGATGGATTGTTACTTTGAAGGGATATTTCACCCACTTTATCCAAGGCCACACCGAGAGTATCTGCAATCACCTCAATGAATCGACCAGTTCCTGCTGCACACTTATCATTCATGGCAAAATCTATTGTCTTTCCCGTTGAATCAACCTTAATGGCTTTAATGTCCTGACCCCCAATGTCAATGATTGTCTTTGCATCAGGAAAAAGGTGGACAATGCCCTTGGCCTGGCAGGTGATTTCTGTAAACTGTCTATCCGCAAAGGGAACATTGATTCTTCCATATCCTGTAGAGACGATGTAGGTGATGCTCTCGAAGGAAAGATGGGCCTTCTTTAGGGCCTCATCCATCACCCTGTTGGCTAAATGGCGATGTTCTGGACCTGTGGGCCCAATGATTGAAGAAAGGATCCCATCCTTCAGGATCACTACCTTCGTCATCGTTGAACCGACATCAATGCCTGCAAAGTAGGAAGTCAAGGCGCATCCCTTGTATGTGTAAAAAATGTATATTTTATACGTTCACTACTCTTGAACCCATTAATCTGCTCTGTTTAAACGAATCGATTCGAGGGTTTCAATAAATGTATCAATCTTATTTCTCGTATCAACCTCTGAATAAGAGGTAATATCAATGATGTCACTTTCAAGGATCAGAGATGGAATTTCCCTAAACACTTTCTCTTTTTTCCCGTCTTTTCCAGTAACATAAACAGGAATTGGTTTGTAAATCTTTGACAGTTGATGGAGTTGCCAGATTAAACCCACATGCCAGGTACGACATGAAAATGCCTCATGCATGACCACTCCATCGATCTTATACTCTTCGATCCAGTTAATCAGACGTTCCACATCTGGTTCTGATCCTGGCCGCTTCCGTGCCCGATCGTACCAGAAAGTCCAGTATCCAAGCCATCTCCAGGCCAGATGCTCAATAGGATCTTTAGTTTCAGGTATGTCCATCTCATAGAGTGGAGCAACCATTCGGTAGGTGGTCTCCACTGGAAACGAGGCCCCCTTACTGTTGAAGTAATTGAAATTGCTTAGGGCATACCAGGCAGGGAGCCCTCCTCCCCACATCAGCCGGTACTTTTCCTCTTCAACCTCTCCTTCTCCCTTAGCAATCTTCTCCTCCAATTCCTCCTTCAATTCCACAAAGAAGTCATAGGCCCTCTGAGTTGCCATCATGAAGCAGATGGGGACCATTGTATTCATCGCATCTCCTGTACCCATTGGACAGGGGATGGCCCGTCGAAGTTTATAGGTTTCGTCAATCAGATTCCAGGTTCGATCACTCAAATCCACCAGTTCCCTGAGTCGGTCATAATCCATCTTCTTTTTTGTCTGCTCTTCAAGGAATGAAACAAGCCCCCGCAACTGTTTGACAATATATTTATGATAATATCCCCAAACTTCCCTGTGATCCTGGTCCCTTTGGAAGAGAGGGTAGGGAAGGTCGATGTTATAGATTGGAACGTCTGGCATGAATTGTTGAGAGGCCTGATACCACTTGGTTCTCGGGTCACAGAGTATCTGTCCACTTGAGATCATAAAATCAGGTCTTGCCTGTCCACCCCATGGGGCATCCGGTGGCATCTGACCCAATTCCTCCCGCCACTGATCAAAACCAATTCCACAGAGGGCATAAGTGCATAAAGAACGAGAAAGTCCTAATGATTCTGCTCTCTGAAGGAACCTTTCTGCATCCCTCTTCGCCCCACAGATTCCAGCAAAGTTCTCCGTCCAGATAGGAATGACGTCCATTGCCCTGAGGATTTCCTCGTGATGGCATACAATAAACGTGTAAGCCAACTTCTGTTTCCCCTCAGCCCTTGCCTGAAGGGTACTCGTGATAAACTCTTTGACCATCGGACCGATTGAAGCAGCGGCTCGGGTGGCAGTGACCCTCTTTTTAGGCTTTGCTTCTTTGGGTTCATCAACCATGATGAAAACCTCCCTATCTAAAATCCATTTTTTTTAATCTTCCTTATGATTCCATTTCTTCTAAGCAATAAATGTTAACCGATCATCTCCAAGAAGGCCTGGATTCTGGTTCTCAGTTGACCCAGGGTCCCTGCAGAATAGATATCCTCGAGGTGAAGAAGAGGGATTTTGATGGATTGGTAGTATGCTTTTCGTGCAGGGACCTCAAAGCCAAATGGATCACAATACCTGTAGATATAAAGAATGGCCCCATCCACCTTAAACTCTTTCGCATAGGTTCCGATATCCCAAAATCTATAGGCGATATCCCCTTCAAAAGTCCCTGTCTTGTTTGCTCTATAGGTCTTTGGGCAATTGAGTTTATCCAGATACCTTCGAGCCAATTGATCAATAGGATATCCTCCCTCATCGGTTCGTGGAAAGAAATCCCTTGCCCCATTACAAATGGTATCCGCCACGACATTCCCTCCCAGTTCCTCTACCAATTGTATGAGCCCAATATTGTCAATACAGGCTCCATCGATTAAGATTCGGGGCCCTTTCTTAAGAGGGGGTTCCTTTCTAACGCTTACCTCTGCCAAAACCTGGTCAAATAAGAGATTGGCCTCCTCAATAGGTAAGGAAGATCCTACTGTAAGGGTCATGGTCAACTCACTTCCTGAGATAAGGGGAGGGTCTTTTTTTCTTAATTCATACAGGGTTCTGACCTTATCTCTGTTCTCATTATGGATTCGAATGGCCTGATTCAAATCGTCATCACTGATCGTCCTTCCAACAAACTTTTCAATGCTCCTTCTAAAGGTATTTAACTCCTCATGGAAGAATTCAAATGAAGAATCGTCGCAGACCGTAGGAACATTGACAAAGTGAAAAAAGTTGAATGGAAGAGAATAGCTCCAGACGCTATAACTTCTCACCATACTATCACAGCCATGAGGGATGACCAGTCCGGAGAGGAAGTCATATCTTCCTTTCACAGAGAGGTCGAAGCAACTGCGGTAATAGGGACATACGATCGTCTCGAGCAGGGTATCCCCTTTAGTGATGGCTTCATGGACATCACCTCTAATCCGAAAGGCACTGCACCCAGAGGCAGTAATGATTTCCAGAGGAACAAAGGAGCAGATGTAGCCGATAAATCTCTTTCCTTCTTTAACTAACTCCTTTGCCCTCGATCCATAATCTTCATAGTAGCTTCGTACCAAGTTCAAACTACCATTTTTTCTTTCATTCATGGCCCTCTCCTCAAACTTTTCTCATTATCATCTGTCCGCATCAATTTTGATTCTACCACTTCCAGACCCATAAGGGCGGCACCCAATGCCGCTGTCATATGGGGATTCAATGGTACGATGATCTCATACCCGCTCATCTCCTTTAAGGCCTGAACCAATCCAACATCCTTTGCACAACCTCCTACCATTGCTACCTCAGGCTCAATTCCAATCCTCTCCATTAAACTATTAATCTGTGCTGCAAGGGCTCGATGGATCCCTGCAAGAATGTCCTCTCTCTTAAATCCTTCGGAGATTCGAGAGATCGCTTCCGATTCAGAAAAAACAGCACACCCTGTACTAAAATCGACTCTCTTTTTCGATTTTAAAGAGAGCTCACCGATCTCCTCCACTTTGACCTGAAGGACCTTAGCAATGATCTGAAGAACCCTGCCACTGCCTCCTGCACACTTTCCACTAAGTAAGAAGCTATTCACATTGCCTTGGTTATCAATTCTGAGAACTCTCGTGTAAAGATCACCTACATCAATAACGGTCTTTACAGAGGGGAGAAGAAAAGAAACCCCTTTGGCATGGCAGATGATATCCGACTTGACCTCGTTTGCAAAGGGCACCTGTTTTGATCCATATCCTGTTGCAACGGTCCAGGAAATATCTCCTTCCTCTTTTCCAGCCTGGGAAAGCAGTTCTTTTCTTATCCTCTCTGCGGTCTTCTTGAAATCTCCTCCAGATGGCAATTCATAAGAGGCCAGAGCCCCTTTGGCATTTAGGATCATCCCTTTTGATGAGGCAGAACCGATGTCAATACCCAGGAAAAACCCCATATCATTACCTTTTTAAAAGAATATTGAAATCTTAAATAAAATTTATAGATTCATTTAAAAAATAACACAAATTCTAATACCCCTCAAATTAGAATGATGGAGGTTCAAAAATAAAAGGCGGAAATGGCTTTCGAAAAGCCAATCCGCCCATTCAAAAGGAAAAACCTATTGGAAGGATAGGCCTCTCTATTTTATCTTAAATGATTCCTCTACTCCGATATACTTCTTTCTAAGTTTTGGCTTCTCGATCTTGCCGGTTGGATTTCGTGGAACCTCCCCAAAGAAGACCTTCCTTGGCCTCTTATATTTAGGTAATTTCTCGCAGAATTTAAAAATTTCCTCTTCAGTTAGCCTCTTTCCAGGGACCACTTCAATGATCACCGTGACCACTTCGCCCAGTCGTTCATCAGGATAACCAATGGCAGCCACATCCTTCACGCTTGGATGGGTGTGGAGAAAATCTTCTACCTCAACAGGAAAGATATTTTCTCCTCCACTGATGATAAGATCTTTCTTCCTATCGACGAGATAGATGAAACCCTCTTCATCTTGCCTTGCCATATCTCCTGTAAAGAGCCAATCATCCCGGATTGCCTTTCTCGTAGCCTCAGGGTTTTTGTAGTATTCTTTCATCACCCCGTCCCCTCGAACCACCAGTTCTCCAACCTCGCCTTTTTTGACCGGATTTCCCTCTTCATCCACAATTCGAGCCTCCCAATTAAAACCAGGGAGCCCGATTGCCCCGACCTTATGTTCATTCTCTATTCCGAGATGGACGCAACCAGGGCCTGTGGATTCACTGAGACCATAGTTGGTATCATAGGCCATTTTCGGGAAATATTCCTTCCAGTGCCTTACCAGAGAGGGAGGGATAGGTTGTGCTCCCATATGCATCAACCTCCACTGGGCCAATTGATAATCCTTCAGTTTTATCTCTCCGCTGTCCAGTTTTAAAAGGATATCCTGTGCCCATGGGACGAGAAGAAAGATCAGGGTCCCCTTCTCTTCACTGATTGCCTCTAAGATATATTCGGGGGCTACCCCTTTAAGGATGACCGCCTTTCCTCCCACCATGAAACTTCCAAACCAATGCATCTTGGCACCAGTATGGTAGAGGGGAGGAATGAGGATGAAATTATCCCTTCTGGTCTGATAATGATGGGCATTCTCTGTGATACAGGCACAGACCATGTTTTTGTGAGTAAGGAGGATGGGTTTGGGTTGGCCTGTGGTACCCGAGGTGAAATAGAGTCCACAGGGATCTTCAAAGTTAAGGTTCACCTTGGGGGGAGCAGAGGAGGCCTTCTCCATTAACCTTTCAAAAGATTCAGCGTAACCAGGTATTTCCTTCCCAACAAATATAAAATCTTTCATCGTTGGGAGCTGATCTCTGATTCTATTTATCCGATCAATGAACTCCTCCCCAAAGATAATGGATCGAGGTTCTGATACCTCGCAACAGTATTTTATGTCATTCTCTGTAAAACGAAAGTTGAGAGGAACTGCCCACGCCCCTGTTCGGAGGATACCAAAATAGGCAACCAACCAATTGATGGAGTTCATCATCAAATGTATGACCTTATCTCCCTTCTTAACGCCTTTTCCTATCAGGACATTTGCAAATCGGTTGGCCTTCTCATCAAACTCTTTCCAGGTAATCTCCTGCCTCTTCCCCTCGGCAGGGGACCTCTCAACCAGTGCTACATCGTCAGGATAGAGTCGAGCATTTCTGGCTAACATCTCACAGATATGGATGTCTAAGTTTCCCATAAACTTCCCTTTCCTTAAGGCAAACCCCATTAGAAAGTTTTCGCCTTTATAATGGGGTAAAGCGCCAAGAAATAAGGCGCAAAGAATTTTTCATTTTAAATACATATAATCTGTGTAACTCTTCATCACGGAGCGTCACCCACGAACAATGAAAATCTCGCTTTACAATTATCCCCCCTCACCCTCCCCTCTCCCCAATGAGACTGTGTCATAATTAGGGGTGGGAAAAAATTTTTTAGTATGAACAATAAAA
>JBBIRM010000161.1:0-6641 GCA_037441765.1 Deltaproteobacteria bacterium
ATCTAAAACGTAGGGCAAGGGCTTGTCCCTTGCCTCATTTGTTTTCATTTCTTATGTCGAATTACGAGACATTTTCATCGGGGAAAGTCGATAAGAGCAGACCATTGAGGAAGGTAAGGGGGATAACTGTAAACATTTAATTGTCCTGATTAATAATAGGGGATAAAAGTGATAGACGGTCAGAAAAATTTATTATTGACATTTTTATTTGAAAGGGTTAAATAAATTTTTACTTAATAATTTAAAGCGAAATTTAAGTAAAAATAAAAATGAGTGGAAAGATTTCTACAGGGATCAGTTATATAGATCACATCATTGGTTTTCTTAAGAATGGGGACAATGTAATCTGGGAGGTAGAAGCAGGAACTTATATTGAAATCTTCTTACAGAGGTTCATTGAACATAATCTTAAAAGTGGATACAGATTGGTCTATGTTAGTTTCAACGCCTCTCCATCCACGTTGACTAAACGGTTAGCCCATATCACTAATCTGGAAAATTTAACTATTTTAGACTGTTTTACTGCCGGGAAAGGAAATAGTGATACTCTATTTACACAATTTTATGAAAAAGAGAGAGAAGGATTTAGAGGAAATGTCATCAAAGTTGAAAATCCGAAGGACCATTCCCAATTCAGGGTGGCTATGGATAGGGTTGAAATTGAAAAGGGAGCAGGCGTTCGCTATATCTTCGACAGCCTCACTGGAATGCAGGATATCTGGGGAGATGAGAATGTTACTTATAAATTTTTCACTTACTCCTGCCCGAGGCTCTACGACCTTCAAACCGTAGCCTATTGGGTGTTGGAGAAAGATGCCCATACGCCATCCTTTAAGGCTAATTTAAGACATGTCACTCAGGTAGCGATAGAACTTGAAAAACAGAATGGAGAACTCTTTTTTAAAGCGATCAAGATTGAAGGACGGTTTTCAAGAAGCGCATTTTTACCGAAACACTATGAGGTCTGGGATGAGGAAATCATTTTCCCTTCTATTGGAGGTCGAAGGCCTGTAAATCTTGGGGAAAAGATCAGAACCTTAAGGAAGAAGATAGGGATGACTCAAAAGGAGCTGGCTGAGCAGGTTGGCCTAACCCCAAGTTTTATCTCACAGTTAGAGAAGAATTTAATTAGCCCTTCCCTCGATTCCCTTCTGAAATTGAGCGAAAAATTGAATACTCAACCCATCTATTTTTTAGTGGAGGGAGAAAACAGTCACTTCCAAAAAATGGTAATAAGACCAGATGAAAGGCAGGAGATTCGACTACCTGCCCTGAAATGTAAAGAGATCAGACTTCAACTATTAGTATCAGATCTCATTAACCGGAGAATGGAACCTTATCTGATAACAATGAATGAGGGAGCAACAATAGAGGGCCATTTTTATGGCCATAAGGGAGATGAATTTGCGTATGTGATTGAGGGTGAAGTCGAGGTCGAGATACAGAATGAAAAACATTTAATAAAACAAGGAGATAGCCTCTATATTGGATCAGTATTTCCATCCAGGTGGGAAAATACGGGCAAAGGTAAGGCGGTTATTCTATGGATTTTGAGCCCTCCAAGAGAAGGGTTATGAAATTTAAGTGAAAATTGAAATTTAATTTTTTTTCTAAATTTAATTAAGTAAAAATTAATTTTTTTAAAAAAAATTAATTATATATTATTTTGGATGTGAAAAATTGATTTTAGACCAGTCGATTTAATTATTGACAAATATCATGAGAAAAGAACGGCCCTTATTAGCATCCTCCACGATGTTCAGGATCGTTACAATTACTTACCTGAAGAGGCCTTAAGAATGGTTGCTTCGAGACTAAGGATGGACATCAATGAGATTTATGGGGTTGCGACCTTCTATAAGTGCTTCAGTCTTATTCCAAGAGGTAAGCATTCCATTACCCTCTGCATGGGAACAGCCTGCCATGTTCGAGGAGGACCAAAGATTTTAAGGGAAATCAAGACTCTCCTCCATATTGAACCTGGACAGACTACTCCAGACAGACAAATCTCTTTAAATGTGGTGAACTGTCTTGGCGTTTGTGCCATAGGTCCAGTGATAATGGTGGATCAAAAATTTTATGGGGAGATGAATCCCTTCAGGGCAAAAAAAATTGTTGAGGGGTTGAATCATAGAAAAAGAGGGGTGAGGGGATGAGAAAAATAAAAACAGTATCTGACTTAGAACGATGGCGGAAAGATATCCTTGAGAAACAGAAAGAATATGAAGTGATTATCTCCGTATGTTGAGGTACAGGATGTCACGCCTACGGGTGTAAAAAAGTAAGAGATCGGTTTGCTAAAAGCCTGAGAAAGAATTTTATTGATGGAAAGATTCGATTGAGGTTCACCGGGTGCAGGGGGTTTTGTGAAAGGGGACCTATTGTTACCATTTCTCCTCTCGGGATTTTCTATCAAAAAGTCCAGGAAAAAGATGTAGACCTGATCCTCTCAGAGACGGTCAAAAAAGGTAAAATCCTCGATTATCTCCTATATGAAGATCCAAATACAAAATTAAAAGCCCTTTCAGAAAAAGAGATCCCCTTTTATAAGGCTCAAAAAAGATTGGTCTTAGGGAATAATGGTCTGATCGAACCCACGAAGATTGAGGATTATATAGGGATTGGCGGGTACCAATCTTTAGCAAAAGCACTTTTCCAGATGAAACCTGAGCAAATCATCGAAGAGGTTAAGGCCTCGGGTTTGAGGGGGAGAGGAGGGGCAGGATTTCCAACTGGTAAAAAATGGGAAGACTGCCGAAATGCTCTGGGTAGTACGAAATATATCATTTGCAACTGCGATGAAGGAGACCCGGGAGCCTATATGGACCGAAGTCTTCTCGAAGGGAACCCACACTCTATCTTGGAAGGGATGATTATCGGTGCCTATGCCATTGGGGGGAACCATGGATATATCTATGTCAGACATGAATACCCATTGGCTTGTAAGAATGCTGAAATTGCCATTTCCCAGGCCCGAAAGGCAGGATTATTAGGTGAGAATATATTAGGTTCTGGGTTCCATTTCGATGTGGAGATCGCCAAGGGGGGTGGTGCATTTGTTTGTGGGGAATCGACTGCTTTGATAGCCTCGATTGAGGGTCGACTTGGAGAACCCCGAAGTAAACAGATTCACACTGTAAACCGAGGCCTCTGGGGAAAGCCAACCAATATCAATAATGTGGAGACATGGGCAAATGTTCCATTGATAATTGAGAAAGGAAGCAATTGGTATTCTTCAATAGGGACAGAAGAAAGTAAAGGGACAAAGATATTTTCTCTTGTTGGGAGGGTTAAAAACACAGGTCTGATCGAAGTGCCCATGGGAATTACCCTAAAAGAGATCATCTTCGATATTGGAGGTGGTCCTAAGGATGGGCGAAAGATTAAAGCAGTGCAGACAGGGGGGCCTTCAGGAGGATGTATACCTGCATCATTGTTCGACCTTCCAGTAGATTTTGACAGCCTGACGCAAGTAGGTTCCATGATGGGCTCAGGTGGTATGATTGTGATGGATGAGGGGACCTGCATGGTCGATGTGGCCAAATACTTTGTTCATTTTCTTGAAGAAGAGTCCTGTGGAAAATGCCTTCCCTGCAGGGAAGGACTAAAGAGGATGGGCCAGATTTTGGAGGGGATTGCCGAAGGCAATGGAGATGAGGAGATGCTCTCACTTCTTGAAGAGTTATCTGAGGTGGTTAAAGATACCTCTCTGTGCGGATTAGGTAAGACCGCTCCCAATCCGGTGCTTACAGCATTGAGAAATTTCCGGCCCGAATTCGAGGCACACATTCACCAGAAGAAGTGCCCTGCAGGTGTCTGTACAGCGCTAATACAATATTCGATTTCGGAGGATTGCGTGGGATGTGGCGCTTGTGCCAATATCTGTCCGACTAAGGCGATTGTAGGAGAAAAGAAAGAGATTTACCGAATTGTTTCGGAACTCTGTATCAAGTGTGGTTCCTGTAAGGAGGTCTGCAAATCGAATGCTGTGATCCTTCAATAAAGGAGAATGTCCATGGAGAGGAAAACGGTTCATATCACTATTGACGGGAGATGGTTGGAGGTAGAGAAAGGGAAGACGATTCTTCAGGCAGGACGAGAATTTGGAATTTATATCCCCACGATGTGTTACATGGAGCATCTCGCTCCTTATGGGGGATGTCGACTCTGCGTTGTCGAGATCAGTCACGATGGAGGGAGGCCTTTTATTGACACCGCATGTACCTATGAGGTAAGCGATGGCCTGGTCGTTCAAACCCAAACCCCAAGGATTATTCGGGCAAGAAAGATACTGGCAGAACTTCTGGTCGCCAGCGCACCCAATGTAAAGATAGCCCAAGACATTGCTTCCCGTATGGGAATTCTAAAAGTTAGATTTCCAATGGAAGACAATCGGTGCGTGCTATGCGGTCTATGCATTCGAATGTGTTATGAGCAGATGGACGGGAAGGCTCTTGGATTTTCTGGAAGGGGAACTGGAAGGAAAGTGAGCATGCCTTTTCAAACGAGGCCTGAGACTTGTCGACTCTGTCGAGGATGCGAATATATATGCCCAGGAATGGTTGTTCCCTCCCATGGAGTCAAAGACCCAGGAGAGCTCTGCGGAAGATGTGTCCGCATAGAAGAGATACCTACCTGTTGTCCAATGGGGACCTTTGGCTGTTTCTGTGATCAGAATCCACTCTAATCAATATTCCACATCCCTGCCCGACCCCCCAGATAAGTGAGGTGTTACTTGCTCACCATCCTTTTACTTGAAGTCCTCCTTTGATTTCATTAAAATTTTTTCATATGGGTTTACTAAAGAAAGAGGATTTACCACGTATCGTGATTCTTCTCGGACCCACCGGGGTGGGAAAATCTGAACTTGCTATTCAATTAGCAGAGAAATTTGGAGGAGAGATTCTTAATGCTGATTCCATGCAGGTTTACCGTTATATGGACATCGGAACCGCCAAACCATCTAAGGAGGATCAAAAGAGGGTTAAACACCATTTGATTGATCTGGTCAATCCAGACCAATGCTTTAATGCAAACCTCTATCGAATCTATGGGCGGAAGGTGATCGACCAGTTACATCGTGAAGGAAAACCGATATTGCTGGTTGGGGGCACTGGCCTGTATATTAAGGCCCTGACCCAAGGCCTTTTCCCCTCTCCACCAATTGACCCAGCAGTCAGGGAGAGATTGAAAAAAGAAGCGGAGGAGAAAGGGAAAGATTCTCTTTATCAACGTTTGAAACATGTTGATCCTCAAACAGCCTCAACTCTTCATCCAAATGATCTTTTTCGAATCATAAGGGCATTGGAGGTATATGAGTCCACAGGAATTCCTATCTCTTTCTTTAGAACACAGCATCGCTTTGGAGAAAGACCCTATCAGAGTTTAAAAATTGGCCTGAAAATGGAACGGGACCGCCTATATGAACGAATTAATCAAAGGGTTGATCGGATGGTCAGTCAGGGGTTTCTTGAAGAGGTTGAGGGCCTGTTGGAAATGGGTTACGGCCCTGAATTGAAATCCATGCAGAGCTTAGGTTACAAACATATGGTTCAATTTTTATTGAAGAATATGGGATGGGATGAAACCCTCAGGCAGATCAAAAGAGATACCCGGCACTATTCCAAAAGACAATGGACCTGGTTTAAAGGCGACCCAGAGGTTCGATGGTTCAACCTCAACCGAGATGGAGGGAAGATAGTGGCGGAGGTTTCTTCTTTTTTAAAAGGAGGCTAAGACGTTATGGTGAAGAATCAGATAAATGTTCAGGATCAATTTCTTAATCGAATCCGACGAGACCGAATTCCTGTGACCATCAATTTGCTCAATGGCCAAAAAAAGGAGGGGATCCTTTTCGGATTTGACAACTTCTGTCTTATCCTACGCGGGGAAAATGATCAATTGATTTACAAACATGCCATTTCCTCAATCTCTGTGGATCAAAAATTGAATCTTTTGGAGACGAAGTAGTAGAGGGCCCATGGACGTTTATGAGATTAAACCCATATTGGAGAGTCTCCTATTTGTTTCCGATTCTGCCCTTAAGATGGAGACCCTACTCGAAATATTTTCAGGCTCAAGCGAGGAGACCATTTTGGAGGGTATCAAGCAGATCAAAAGAGAGTATGAGGATGATTCGAAAGGGTTCGAGTTGGTGGAGGTTGCGGGAGGGTATCAATTTCGAACAAAACCGAAATTGTCAGAATGGATCCATCGACTTAAAAAGATAAAAGTGGTAAAGTTAAGTCGTTCCGCCTTGGAAACCCTTGCAATTGTAGCATACCGCCAGCCTATCATTCGGCCTGAGATCGAAAGGATTCGTGGGGTGGATTCAGGATGGGTGCTTCGAGGTTTGATGGAGAAAGGTTTGATCAGGATCGTTGGCCGAAAAGACCTTCCAGGACGGCCGATTATCTATGGAACCACTAAGGCCTTCCTCGAACTTTTTAGTTTAAATTCCCTCGCTGATCTTCCTACCCTTAAGGAAATTTCACCTCCACCCATGCCAGAAGAAATAGGCGGGGGAGAGAAGCAGGAAGAAGAATCTCAGGTTCAAACTGCTCAGGAAAATTTCAATGCTCTTAAGTGATTGCTATCATAACATCGTGAACCGATTCTTAATGCTCAGGAATATCATAACA
>JBBIRM010000162.1:0-6612 GCA_037441765.1 Deltaproteobacteria bacterium
CATAAAATAAATGACATATTGATAAGGGTTCGGCAAGCCACAAGGGCTTGCCCTACGAGAAATTAAATGAATCACAAACGTAGGGCAAGGGCTTGTCCCTTGCCGTATTTGGTTTCATTTCTCATATAGAATTACGAAACAGTCTCGTTGTGGGAAGTCAATAAGACAAGACCATGGAGGAAGGTAAGGATGATAACTGTAAATATTTAATTGCTCCGGTTAATAAATATAAGGGATTCGAAATTTTTATATAAGGAGAAAAATATGACCAAAAGAAAGATTAAAGAAACTGTGAAAGAAAGATATTCTAAAATCGTCAGTGAAGGAAGTTCCTGTTGTGGACCATCAAGTTCCTGTTGCGGAAGTGTCGATTTCGCACAGGACATCAGCAAAAATATTGGATATTCAGATGAAGAACTAAAGAGCGTCCCTGAAGGATCAAATCTTGGTCTTGGCTGTGGTAATCCTGTTGCCCTGGCTTCTTTGAGAGAGGGTGAAATCGTTCTTGATCTCGGTTCAGGAGCAGGCCTTGATTGTTTTCTTGCTTCTCAGAAGGTAGGTGAGAAGGGAAAGGTCATTGGAGTTGATATGACTCCTGAGATGGTTAAGAAGGCGAGGGAAAATGCCATAAAGGGAGGTTATAGAAATATAGAGTTCAGGCTGGGAGAGATTGAGAATCTACCTGTTCCTGATAATTCTGTCGATGTTGTGATCTCCAATTGTGTTATAAACCTTTCACCTGATAAAGATAAGGTTTTTAGTGAAGCTTTTAGAGTGCTAAAACCTGGAGGAAGGTTAATGGTTTCAGATATCGTTTTGCTGAAAGAACTACCAGAACCTTTAAAAGAGAATATCGATGCTTATATTGGATGTATTTCGGGTGCGGCTATAAAAGCCGAATATCTGAAAAAGATTGAGTCAGCTGGTTTCAAGGATGTAAAGGTAATTGATGAAACTGTCTTCCCGATTGAATTTTTAACCAATGATCCAAACATTACAAAAGTAATTGAAAATCTTGGGGATCTCGCTGGAAAAATAGAGGAGATATCAAATTCTGTTGTGAGTATAAAAGTACAGGCATTTAAATTAGACAGCAGTTGTTGAAAATCTTAAAGGTTCTTCTCCTGAAACACCGACAGTTAGTCGGCGAATGTTGAAATTTCCTGATGGGACACAGGTTAGGGTTATTGGTTTAGATGAGATAATGGCAGATTTTTACACGCAAGGGAAATATGCAAACCAGGAGACTGCTGAGGAAATCCTCGATAGATTGGAACAGAATGGGAATTATATCCCCACCTCCGCTCGCAGGGAATATAGAATTGTTGTGCTGAAAGAGTACAGGGACTATGTTGCCTGTCAAAAGACAAAAAGAAGTGATGAGGAAATCAATTCCTAAATTTTTTAGGATCATCTCCAAAAAAGTTGACAAAATCATGAGGATTCAAGGGTTCAAGGATTCAAGGGTTCGAGGTAAATCCTTAAGAATTATAAAGTGTTAAAAATCTGGCAAAGATCATAGCAAAGTATGTTTAGATTAAAAAAATGCAGATACAGGAAAAGTTAAAAGAATGCTTAAGACACTAATAAAGCCTTTATAAAATAAGCACTTGAACCCTTGAATCCTAAAATCCTTGAATCCTTTTAGCAACTAAATTGGAGAAGAACCATTTTTTAAAACAGTAATGGGTGATAAATTTTTTATCCATGAGATGATGCCTTATGGTAATTGGTAAAAATAATTGACATTTCTCCCTGGCTTGGGTAATTTAATAGTGTATGTCGAGGCAAGACCTGTATAGAGAAATAACATTGAAAAAAGAGAGCAGGTTTCAACTGATCAGGCACCTTACATCTCTCGAAGACGAATTAATGAGACATTTTATAATAATGTGTTTTTTGGTGACTCTGTCTGTTTGCTTTTTTTTCGTCTTAAATACCCCTTGCTCTTTCGCTCAAGATCACTCTAAGTCTTTTTCCCTCCTTTATTCTAACAACATCAATGGGGAGATCGATCCATGCCCGGTGTGAGGACCCACGCTTCGTTTTGGCGGTCTGGCCAGAAGGGCAACCTGGATTAAAGATGTCCAAGAAAAGAATAAAGGGGCTCTCCTTTTAGATGCAGGTGACCTTTTCTTTAAAAAGTATTTCACCCCCTATCGAGGTGATGAAATACAAAGATTGAAAGAAAAAGCCCATCTCATTCTAAAGAGTTTTGAGTTGATGGGGTACCAGGCGATTGGAATCGGTGACGATGATTTAAGCCTCGGTAAAGAATTTCTCATAGAACTTTCAAAAAGATCTTCTATTCCTTTTCTTTCATCCAATATGATGGATAAAAATTCTGGCAAAATCCTTTTCCAGCGATATGTGATCAAGGAACTCAATGGGCTTAGGATCGGAATCTTCAGTCTGCTTTCTCCGGATGTATTCATCAGTCCAGATGATCCAAGGAAGAGAGGGCTTTCCTTTCAGGACCCTTTAGAAATCGCACGAGAATTAGTCAGAGAACTTAGTCCAAAGACAGATCTTCTCATTCTGCTCAGCCACCAGGGTTATCCAAAGGATGTGGAATTGGCCCAGAAAATCTCAGGAATCCATATGATCGTGGGGGGTCATTCAGGAATCCATTTCACTGAGCCACCGGTTTTCAAAAATACCATTATTCTCCAAACCTCTTCTAAAGGCATGTATGGAGCAAAGATCGATTTAACCCTTATCAATAATAAAACCTCCTTTTATAATATTACAACCAAAAACTCCTTAGAAAAAAATCTCAATAAAATTAAACTCCAGTTGGCCTCTAGCAAGGCCTCAGAGGAAGAGAGGGACCGATGGCTAAGAGTAAAGGAAAATACGGAAAAGGCTCTTCAACAATTTGAAGGGAAAAATTATTTTGCCAATGCGTTCATCCCTCTCAACGAATCTTTTAAAGACCACCCCGAGATTAAAAAAATGGTTGAAGAGTATAAATCCAAATTTCCCGAAAAGACTGAACCTCCACCTCACGATAGCCGAGGTAAGAATAGACCCAGACCTTAGGAGCAGTTTCAACTCCGTTATTTTTAAATGCAGGCCTTTATTTCCCCAGATATCGCTCCAAATTGGAGTCTGGAGTTAACCCCACGATTATATCTCCGTTAATAATTTTTGTTGGAGTAGCGGTTAGCCTAAACTTATCAGCCAAAGCCATATCTCCGAGCACCCTTTCTCTCGCCCTACCTGTTTCAAGTGCGGATTGAAAGATCTTAATATCATACCCCTTCCCTTTCAGGAGTTGTTCAACCTTCTTCTTCACAGCATCTTTATCCATCTTACTACCTATATCCTGACCCTCTCGGGTGAAAAAGAAATCGTGAATGACCCAGAAGGCCTCATTACTCACTTCATAGGCAGCGGCTGCCATTTCTGAAAGTTCGAAGGTTCTCCCATGTGGCTGGAAAGGAAAGTGCTTGAAAATGTATTTAAACTCTTTCGGGTACCGCTTAAAAAGACCCACAATTCTTGTCCAGGATTCTATACAGTAAGGGCACTGAAAATTAGAAAACTCCACAATAACAACGTTGGCATCTTTATTCCCAAGGAAAGGTGATTTTTCTATCTCTAACATCCCCATATCAATCTTTTTGTATTTTGGGGAACCTGCCTCCTTCGCCGTGACATTCTCTCCTTTGATGTAGAGATTCCCCAGGACGACCTTCTCCCCATTTCGATCCACATAGACCACAACAGGCATCTCTTTATCGGGCAGAAGAATGAGGAATTTGATAAGATAAAAATCAGGAATTTGACTTTCCTTTTTCTCTAAAACCTTCACCTCTGCTCCATGGGGAAGGCGGACATGCTTTTTAAATATTTCCAGGGCTGCCTTGACCACTTTATCTTCTTGAGAAAAACCAGTGTTTGTAAGAAATATAACCAAACTGACCACCATCGCCATCTTAAAAATAGGCCTTAACATCTTCCAATCCTCCTCTGATAAATAAATTACCATTTTATAAATTATAAGGTTTACCTTCGTCAATGATTTTTTATATCAGAGATATTGATTTTTGGCCTGATTTAGGGGATAAATATTTCTACAAAATAGTCAACTAAGGAGGAAGAATGAAAAGAAAGATTGTTATTCTTGCAATAGGAGTTGGCATTGGCCTGGTGGCACTTCTATTTTACTTTTTTTATCTCGAAAACCCAAACAGGAAAGTTCTTGCTCATGTCAATGACGAGGAGATAACCCTTAGCCACTTCAATGAAGAGGTCAAAAAACTGGAGAGCCCGATCCGTGAGATGTATCAGGAAGACCCAAATCAACTTCTTGAGCAGATAGTGATCAAGAGGCTTTTATTACAGGAAGCCAAAAAACAAGGAATTACCCCTCCACCCAAAACCTACAAGGATGAAGCAAAGGGAAGGTTGTCCCCTGAAGATGAGTTGATCACAGAATTGTTGAAAAAGAAGTTTCCTTCTCCTCCTGAAGTCACTCGAGATGAGGTTAAAAACTACTACAATCTCTTGAAGGATAAGATGGGAGGAAGAACACTAGAAGAGATGGCACCAATGCTTGAAGAAGCCATTCGGCAGGGAAAACAACAGGAGCAGGTTGGACAATTTTTGAAGGAACTGCTCAGGAATGCTAAACTTGAAATCAATCAAATACTTTTAAAAAAAATTGCAGCCAAGCCTCCTGAATCGAATACCGAAGAGGATCTAAAAAAAGCCCTTATCAGTGGAAAACCCCTTCTGGTGGATTTCGGGGCAAATTCCTGCATCCCCTGCCGCCAGTTAAGACCTGTCCTTAAAGAGATCAGCAAGGAATATGGAGAAAAGGCAAATATCCTTGTGATCGATGTCTATAAGTATCAACATCTTGCCAGGGAATATAAAATTATGGTTCTTCCGACCCTGGTCTTTTTCGACTCAAAGGGAAAAGAGGTTTTTAGGCAGGTGGGGTTGATGGATAAAGACAAAATTGTAGCCAAACTAAAAGAGATTGGAATGGGCACATGATCAAATTTCTGAAAGGCTAAAAACATGGGATTCTGGGACCTTAAGACGCTAAAAATGGATGAATTCAGGCCTGGCATCTGGAGTAAAATCGAATCTGGTAAAAATTTAACGATCGCTATTATGGAAATCGCTCCAGGAAAAGAAGGCACAGCCCACGAACATTCCTTTGACCAGTGTGGAATCGTTGTGGAAGGTGAAATTGAAATGTCCATAGGCAACGAGAAAAAACTCCTGAAGTCAATGGAGACCTATTTTATCCCCGCCGGAGTCAATCACAACTGGAAAACCCTCACCTCATCCGCAAAGATTTTTGACGTGGTCGCCAAACATGGCTGAAGACCCTCAAGGCCCTTTTGAATCATACCCTAAACCATCGGCGTTGAAGACCGTAGTAAAGAACCAATCCGGCCAGATAGGCCACTCCCATATTCCACATGGCCGTCCCAGCAGTGACGAGAAGAACAAAAAGGTTCTGCCTTCTTAATTTGACATCCTGAAGGACCAATGCCAATTCCAATCCTGCAAAGAAGAGAATGACGCCAAGTATAGATTTGGGGAAAACTTGTAACAGGAGAGAAACCGAATCACTTAAAAAAAGCCCTGTAAAAAGCACCATCAAACCCAAAATCACCAATGCCCCTCCTGTCCTGGCACCGAACCGGATATGACCCGCCATCCCCCCTGCTCCATGACATATGGGAATCCCTCCGAGAAAGACACTTACCAGATTCATCACCCCGTGATCAATGGAGATGGTTTTGGCAGTGACCTTCTTTTCAGGGAAATAGGTGTTATTCTCTGCGACCGTCCCAATAATAGCATTTCCCAAAGTGAGAGGGGCTTGAGGAAGCCCTAAAACAAAAAAACCAGAAAGAAGTTCTTTCAAGGTCATCTTCGGGAATGAAATATCAGGAAACCGAAATTGAATGGAGAGGTGTAAAAATTCTTCTAAGAGTCCTGGCTTTTTAAGAAAAGCAAGAATGATTCCATATCCCAATAAAATTAACATAGCAGGGAATCGTTGGCTTTTAAGGAATAACAGGGTTATGATGACACCAATGGTGGCAAAAAGGGGTTCTTGCCTCATCATCTTCAACCCTTCCATTAAAAAACTAAGACCCAATCCCAGCATGATCCCACGAACCACTGGTTTTGTAGTTACCTTTTCAATCCAGGTAATCGCTCCGGAAAACCCCATTAAGAGCCAAAAGATACCTGTAAAAATCCCTGAACCCCAGATCATTCCATGCGTTATGCTTGAAGAATGGGCAATGGCCATCCCACCAATGGCCTTCATAGGTTGTATGGGTATGGGCGTCTTAAAATAAAGGCCTGCAAAGATCTTAAAGATGCCGAAAGTAACAAGAATCCCTAAGGGATCCATTTTATTGAGCGTTATATAACCCACTACAAAAGGGATGAAGGTGCCAAGATCTCCAAAGGCCCCTGCCAATTCCATTCGATTATACTCATTGCCCCAGAGTTTCATATGTTGCTTTCTTAGAATATTTCATAACGCATATAATTTCAAGAAAATCCTTCTTGATTAGGTAATCCCTCACTTAAGGGGGAATTATATGAATCGGGTAGGGATATCTCCGAAAA
>JBBIRM010000163.1:0-6599 GCA_037441765.1 Deltaproteobacteria bacterium
ATGGAATCTATGGCGGATTTAAAAAGAAAAAAACCCTTTTACGGAATTTCTGGGGAGATCTCTGAAAAAGTATTTAAAACGAGTTTTATAAACCCTCCCCAGCCTTTCTATGACTTTTTCAGATCTCTCTTGGGGAGGTCCCCGAAAGTGTTTGCTTCATCAGCCCAGATCAATTAAGCCTCACAGAGACGACCTTCGAAACTCCAGGGGTCTCCATGGTAATTCCATAAAGGGTCTGGGCAGCCTCCATGGTATTCTTATTATGAGTAATCATGATAAACTGAGATGTCTTTGAAAACCCTTTTATCAATTCGATAAATCGACTGATGTTGGCATCATCCAAAGGTGCATCCACCTCGTCAAGCAGACAGAATGGGGTGGGTTTGATCATAAAAAGACCAAAAAGCAGGGCAGTTGCTACCAGGGCCTTCTCCCCCCCTGATAGAAGATCAATATTCTGAAGTTTTTTACCTGGGGGTTGAGCGATGATATCCACTCCTGTTGTAGAAGGGTCATTCTCGTCAAGGAGGACGAGACTGGCCTGGCCACCCTTAAAGAGTCTATGAAAAACCTCTTTGAACTTTTCATTAACCAGTTGAAAAGTTTCTAAGAACCTCTTGGTGGTTGTCCGGTTGATTCGAGCAATT
Organism: Deltaproteobacteria bacterium; assembly: GCA_037441765.1. Taxonomy (GTDB): domain Bacteria; phylum Desulfobacterota; class BSN033; order BSN033; family UBA1163; genus JBBIRM01. The sequence continues at coordinate 648 of JBBIRM010000163.1, forward strand.
GCCTTTCTTAAAGTCTCGAGAGCCTTCTGAAGATCCATCTGTTGTTCTGTCAGAAAGTCATGTCTCTGCTTCAGTTCTTGATACTCCTCAATGGCCATGAGATTGACCTCTCCAAACCCTTCAAGTGCTGTTTTTAATTCCGCAAGTCTTCGGGCCAACTCCTCTCTTGGAAACTCTCCATCCGCCTGATTCAAAGAGGGTGAAAGGTTAGTCCCATAACGCTCCCTCACCGAATCCTGTAAATGTTGAATCTTCATTTGGTATTCAGAGGCGCGGATCTCCTCCTCGTGGATCTTCTGCCTCAAATCCTCCAGTTCTCGATGAAGATATTTGGAAGAGGCCTCTGATTCTTTCAACTCATTGGAAAGAGATTCTACGGTCTCTTTTAGCTCGGTTAGCCTCTCTTCCTTTAATCGATTTATCTTCAGGCATTCTTCTAACTCCTTATCCACCTGTTGGATCTTTCCATAAATCGAGATCGCCTCTTTCCTAAATTGTCTGATAGAAGCCAATTCCTTAGAAATCTGTTCTTTCAAGGCCATCTGATTCTCTGAGAGAGTTTCGATCTGTCTTTCCAAACCCTTTCTCTTCTCTTCCAGAGAGGCTAAGAAAATCTTCTTCTCTATAATATTTCCTCCAAGTTCTTCGGTTCCACCCCCAACCTCTTCCACCTTCCTTTTAAACAGCTGGACCTGTTCCTCTCTCCTCTGCTTCTCGCCTTCCTTTTCTTCTATTTGGAGAGAAACCTTCTTCCTTTCTATCTCTAATTCTTCATTTTCCTCTTCAAGTTGCCTCTTTTCAAATAGGATGACCTCAAGCCTTTGATGAATCTGGGATATCTCCTTATTCAACCCCTCTAAATCCCTATCCTGGTGAAAGAGTTCGATCTCCTTAGCCTGAATCTCCTTCTTTCTTTCCTCCAGTTCCCTTTCCTTTTCCGCAATCCTATTTTGAAGAGATTCTTCTTCCTCCAGGGCCCTCTGGTAAAACTGCTCCTCCTCCTTCAACCTCTCTTCTAATTCCTTGATCCTCCTTCGCCTCTCCAATAGCCCTAAACCCTGATCTCTGCTTCCCCCGGATATTACTCCCGAACGCTCTACCACATCCCCCTCCAGGGTGACAAGGATGTCTAACCCTTCCTCTTTCTTTATCCAGTATAGTGCCTCCTCCAAAGTCTCAACCAAACCAACATCTCCAAGAAGGAAATCAGCCAGGGAAGAAAATTCCTCCTTTACATTGACGAAACCGAGAAGTGGTGGAGGAAATTTTTCGTCCCTCGGAGAAGGAGACTCCCTTTTTTTTCCTTTTACCCCTTTCGGGATAAAATTTGCCCGGCCTAACGACTCCCTTTTAAGGAAGTTCAGCCCTTCAATGCCTTCCTTCTCTCCTTCCACGATCAGGTATTGCAATCTCGTTCCCAAGACTGCTTCCAGCGGAATCTCATATTTTGGATTGGCATCGAGAATGTCTGCTACGACTCCCAAGACTCCTTTCCACTTCTCCTCCTCTTCCTTCTTTTTAAGTAGGAGAGATCTGACCCCCTTTTCATAACCCTCATAATTGTCTTGAAGTTCTTTCAATGAGAGGTAGCGAGACCTATCCTTTCTTAATGTTTCCTCTAAGAGGGATCTCTCCTTCTGACTCTGAAGGAATAACTCCTTTAATCCTTCTATCTCTCCTTCAAGACGAACCTTTTCTTCTTGGTAGACCGACAGAATTGAAAGAGTAAGTTCCTTAGCCCTATTCTTATCTGAGAGGGATTCTTCCGCTTGATTAAGTTTTCCACCAACCTCCTCAGATTCTTTTAGGTTGGAACGTATTCGCTTTTGAAGGTCTTCGCTTCTCTCTTCGAGGTGGGTGAGACGGTTTCGGAGAGAAGTCAGTTGAGTTAGGGAATCGATCAGCTTCCCCTTCTCAGTCTCCAATTCTTCTACGAGTTCCTGATAAGTTGTTCTAAAATCGTTAAAAAGTGTTTCCCACTCATTGAGAATATCCTCGGTCTCTCGACATTCTTCTTCAAGTTGTTCTAAGAGGGTCTCCATACCTCTTCGCTCTCTTCTCGTCTCCCTCCAGAGATTCAAAGAACGTCTGACCTCTTCGGACAACTGCCCCTCTCGTTTTTGAATCTCGCCTTCTTCCCTTCTTAAAAATTCTATTTCGTTCTCCATTCTTTGGATCTTTCGACTAAGATCAAAAACCTCCTGCTGAAGGGCCCGAAGCCTCTCTCCTTCTTCCACGACCTTCAGTTTTATCTCATCAATGGAGGCTTCCTTCTTTGATATCTGGGTAGAGATCTCGATCTCCCTCTCTCGGAGGGCCTTGAGATAGCCCTTTGATGCCTCCCACTTTTCAGAAAGTTCAGCATATTCATTAAGGGCGAAGCGGATCTCTATCTCTCTAACCTCTTTTCTTATGGCCTTATACTCCTCTGCCCGTTTCACCTGTCTTTCGAGGGAGACGATCTGCCGTTTAACCTCGGAAATTATATCTTGAACCCTCAGGAGGTTTTGCTGGGTTGCCTCCATCTTCATCAGGGCAAGTCTTTTCCTTTCCTTGTATTTAGCAATGCCTGCTGCTTCTTCAATTAAAAAACGCCTTTCCTGGGGGTTTGCATTGATCAGATGCTCCACCCGACCCTGTTCCACAATCGAATAACCATTGACTCCGATACCGGTGTCTAAGAAAAGATCGGTGATGTCTCGCAACCGACAAGGGATTTTATTAATCAGATACTCGCTTTCCCCTGACCGATATAGCCTCCGGGTCACTGTGATCTCACTGTATTGTTCATACTCTTTGGGTGCAGACCCATCCTCGTTGGAGAAGGTCAAACTCACCTCTGCCATCCCTAAGGGCTTCCTTCCTTCTGCTCCATTGAAGATGACATCCTCCATCAACTTTCCACGTAGATGTTTGGCACTCCGTTCCCCAAGAACCCAGAGGACCGCATCTACAATGTTGGACTTACCACAACCATTGGGGCCCACAATCGTCGTAATCCCTTCTGGGAAGGTAAGGTGGAGACGATCGACGAAGGATTTGAAGCCGACCATCTCAAGTGATTTAAGTTTCATGGATTGGCTTCCCTTGTCTTTAAATCCTCAGTATAAAATCCGTATTATCTAAACTCCAAAGAGTAAACCCTAAATCCTAAAAAAGTTCAAAATTTGAAAATCAAAAATGAATATTTTTATTTAAGATTGATCCCTTTGTTGTGTTTCGCCCGATATTCGAATTTCAGACTTGGAAATATATTCAATGGCCCTCTGAATCCTCTGAACAACTTTCTCTTTGCCTAAAATCTCCATGACCTCATCGAGAGGAGGGCTGGCTGTCTTTCCTGTCAAGGCCACCCGGAGGGGTTGGGCAATTTTAACCAAAGGTTCCCTTCTTAACTCCGAGAGTTGGTGAATCAGACGATGACTGCTCGCCCTATCCAAAACGCTCTCTTTGGAGAGAGATTGAAGAACCTGCTTAAAAAGGGGAAGGCTCTCAGCGTTGAGAAATTTTTCCGAGGTCTTCCCATCATAAGTGATCTCATCTGAAAAGTAAAAGGCTGACTGTTCAGCCATTTCCACAAGGGTCTTTACCCTTTCCCTGAGAGAGAGGACTACCTTCCTCATAAGTTCCTGATCAGTGATGAAGTATCCCTTTGCTTCCATAAAGGGCCGAACCATCAGGACCAATTCATCCAGTTCCATCTTTTTAATATATTCTGAATTGAGCCAATCTAATTTGCTTGGATTGATAGCTGCTGGCGATCGTCCAATAGCCTCCAGGCTGAACTTCTCAATCAACTCCTTTAGGGTGAACTCTTCTTGGTCACCATAAGACCATCCCAAACGCACTAGGTAGTTGACAACAGCCTGTGGGAGATAGCCCATCTTCTTATATTCCATGACTGAAGGGGCCCCATGGCGCTTGGAAAGTTTTTTCTTATCCGGGCCGAGGATCATGGAGACATGACCGAACTTTGGAAGGGGGTAATCCAATGCTCGGTAAATCTGAATCTGCCTTGGGGTATTATTTAAATGGTCATTTCCACGAATTACATGCGTGATTCCCATTGTTCCATCATCCACAACGACTGAAAAATTGTAGGTGGGAAGGCCATCGCTTCTAAGGAGGATGAGGTCATCTAACTCCGCATTATCAAATTCCACCCGACCCTGAATGAGGTCTTCAACTACGGTTTTCCCTTCGTCAGGGGAAAGAAAACGTATGGTAAAAGGCCTATTTATAGGAGGACTCTTTCGACCCAGGCAGGTTCGATCATACTTTGGCTTTCTCCCTGTTCGTAGCGCCAACTCTCTTTTTGCATCCAACTCCTCAGGGGTGCAATAACAGCGATAGGCTTTGCCCTCTCTTAGAAGTTTTTCCGAGGCCTCCTGATAAATTGAAATTCTCTCACTCTGATAATAAGGGCCTTCATCCCAGTCCATCCCCAACCAGGTCATGGCGTCGAGAATTCCCTGGGTTGATGCCTGAGTAGAACGGGCAACATCTGTATCCTCAATGCGGAGAATAAACTTGCCTCCCGAATGCCGAGCAAACAACCAGTTGAAAAGGGCTGTCCTTGCTCCACCAATATGAAGATCACCTGTTGGGCTGGGTGCAAATCGGGTCCTTACTTCAGACAAACTTCTTATCCCCTTGAGGAATTGAAAATAATGAATAGGGAACTGACCATATTGGTTCCCTAAATAAAGTAAATAATTATATCAAAAAAATTCCCCTTATCCTTATTAAAGGAGGGGAATGATGTTCAACGTTAAATCACTAAATAAGTTCGTCAATGGACTTTAATGCCTCATCCAATTGGTTGGGGTTACTCCCTCCTGCTTGAGCAAAATCCGCACGACCTCCTCCTGTCCCTTGAACATGGAGGGATACCTTTTTAATCATTTCATTGGCCTTATATCGCTCTGTAAGATCAGGGGTGACACCCATAATGAGAGAGACCTTGTCTTGTGTCCGACCGCCTAATAGGACGATACCTGAACCTATCATCCCCTTTAGTTGATCTACAAACTCTCTAAGTCTTTTCATATCCTTCCCATCCACTCTCGCCGAGAGGACCTTCACCCCTTTCACCTCCCTTACCATGGAGAAAAGGGTGTTAACCTCCTGGTGAGATAACCTGTCCTGAAAGGATTGAATCTCTCGCTCCAATTCTTTCTGACGTTGAAGCAAACGCCCAACCTTAAGGGCCAGTTCACCTGGGGTGGATTTAAGGGAGAGGGCAATCTCTTTTAATTCCTGTTCCTCTCCTTTGATGAATCGGTAGGCTTCTTCCCCGGTCAGGGCTTCAATCCTTCTTACTCCTGCAGCCACGCCTGTCTCATTTAGAATTTTGAAAAGACCAATATCCCCAGTCCTCGATGAATGCGTCCCTCCACAGAGTTCGATGCTAAAGTCTGAGATCATGACCACTCTAACCCTTTCTCCATACTTCTCTCCGAAGAGAGCCATTGCTCCTAATTGGAGGGCTTCCTCCACCATCATAACCTTTGTCTCAACAGGCAGATTCTCGCGAATCTTCTGATTGACCATAGCCTCAATCCGTAAAAGATCCTCTTCTTCGATGGAAGTAAAATGGGTGAAGTCAAATCTTAACCGTTCGGGTGTAACCAGAGAACCTGCTTGATGGACATGAGCACCCAGAACCTCTCGTAAGACAGCCTGAAGGAGGTGGGTGGCTGTATGATTTAGAGCAGTGGCCCTCCTTCTTTCAGGATCGACTCTAAGATTGGCCTCCATCCCTGGTCTCACCCTTCCCCTTTTTACCTTTACCTGATGGACAACCAACTCCTCCATTGGCTTAATCGTATCGAGCACCTCCAGGGAGAATCCTTCTTGAAAGATCACTCCCCTATCACCAACCTGCCCCCCAGCCTCTCCATAGAAAGGGGTCTTTTCAGTAACAACTTCTATTTCCTCCCCCTCCTCAGC
>JBBIRM010000164.1:0-6534 GCA_037441765.1 Deltaproteobacteria bacterium
GTTTTTGAAGGAACCACTATTACAATCCTTGGTATCATTTTGATTACTACCTACAATCTCCACAATCTCTTTTCAACAAACTTCGTTTAGAGAGGCGTAAGGTAAGGGTTTATCCCTTACCTAAGACGGTAAGCCACAAGGGCTTACCCTACATGTGGAAAAGAGGGGCTGTGCCATGGATTCTCATCCCTGAGATGACCTGAAACTTAACCCACCACTTAGAGAGGCTCCAAAATAATCGTCAGTTTGCCGTCAGGAAGTGTAGAAGAGGAGGCCCTCATCTTCATTCCCACCCTAATCTTTTTTATATCCACCTTCGGTATCCATCCCATGATCTTCAATCCTCCTTCCACCTCCAAAATTCCAATTGGGCATGGTTCAAATACTACGTTTGAAAAAGGCATAAGAGGCTGGGGAATGCCAAAGTGTTCTGGAGGGACATGGATCTTTGTAAAGGTGGTGAGGTTTCCTTCCGGATCGATTTGCCTCCACTCCATATCGCTCTCCATACAACTGGTGCAGTCTGCCTGAGGGGGATAGTATTTCTTTCCACATCTCTTGCATACAGTAGCCATAAACCTGCCCTCTGCTAACTCATCTACAAACCGTTTCACCTTCGTTTGTGAAATGTTAAGAGAAAAATTTTTAAATTCCATTCTATTCCCTCCTAAAGATATGCACTGCCACCACCTGACCTGTTCCACCCACATTATGGGTAAGGCCAATCTCTGCATCTTTCACTTGCCTCTCCCCTGCCTCTCCCCTTAACTGTTTTGTGATCTCAACTGCCATTGAAACACCTGTTGCTCCAATCGGATGCCCTTTTGACTTAAGTCCTCCATCAACATTGACAGGAATCCTTCCCCCGAGATAGGTCTCTTTTGCCTCGATGAGTTTCCCTCCTTCTCCTTTTTCGCAGAAACCAAGATCCTCATAGGCGATTATCTCAGCAATGGTAAAACAGTCGTGAACCGTTGCCACATCAATATCCGAGGGACCAACTCCTGCCATTTTATAGGCTATCCTTGCAGCCTCTCTCGCAGCAGAGATAGAAGTTAAGGACTTCCTATCACTCAATCTAAGTGTATCTGTAGCCAGGCCAATTCCAGCGATCCATATCGGCTTTTTGGAGATTGCCCTTGCCTTCTCTTCTGAAGCAATGAGCACAGCAGCAGCCCCGTCTGTAATCAGACTGCAGTCAAAAAGTTTCAATGGATAGGCCACAATAAACGAGGTTAAGGCCTTTTGCAAATCGATCACTTTTTGCATATGGGCATAGGGGTTGAGGCTACCGTAATAATGGTTCTTGACCGCCACCATGGCCAACTGTTCCTCTGTTGTCCCATATTCAGCCATATGAGCATTAGCAATCATAGCGTAATAACCCGGGAAGGTTGTCCCGAATGGATACTCCCATATCGAATCCCCTGCCTTCCCCATAATCTCAGTGGCAACAGGAGTCGAAACCTCGGTCATCTTCTCCACCCCTACAACCAGGACCACATCTGCTAATCCAGAGGCAACATTCATATACCCTGTTCTTAAAGCCATACTTCCTGTAGCACAGGCGCCTTCAACTCGGTAATTTGGTTTTGGATAGAATCCTATATAATCATGAACCTGTGCAGAGGGCTGGAGGCTTAAGGCAAATTCATCTCCAGCAATCCCTGTAACCATACTGTCAACATCTTTAAGAGTAATGCCTGCGTCATCCAAACAGGCCTTGACTGCTTCAAAGGCAAGTTCACGCAGGGAGGCATCAGACCTCACCCCAAACTTTCCATGACCCACTCCAACAATAGCCACTCTTCTCATATTTTTTCTATCCTCTCTTTCCGATCAATGAACTGGCGATCGTGTTCTTTTGAATCTCTCTCGTCCCTTCATAGATCTCCGTAATTCTTGCATCCCTATAAAATCGTTCCACATCATATTCTAACATATATCCATAGCCACCGTGTATCTGAACAGCCTCCTGGGTTACTTCAACCGCCACCCTTCCTGCAAACATCTTTGCCATTGAGGTCAACTTTGGATCGATCCTTCCCTGATCAAAATTCCAACCAGCCTTATATACCAGACACCTTGAGGCCTCGATCATAGTTGCCATATCGGCCAGTTTGTGCTGGGTAACTTGAAACTCTGCCAGTTTCTTCCCAAATTGTTCCCTTTTCTTAGAATAATCGAGTGTTCGATCAAAGGCTCCCTGTGCAATACCCAAGGCTTGTGCGGCCACCATCACCCTGCTCTCATCAAAGAATTCCAGAACTTGATAGAAACCTCGGTTGAGCGTGCCGATAAGATTCTCCTCTGGAATCCGCACCTGGTCAAAGGACATCTCAGCGGTAGAGGTCATCTTGATTCCCATTTTTTCCCCAAGTTCGGTCACCTCAAAACCTCTTCTTCCCTTTTCAACAATGAATGTCGATTGGCCTCTATAGGTTGGCTTGGCTTGAGGATCGGTTTGGCAGAGGACGATGACGAAGTTGGAGATGTTTCCATTGGAGATAAAAGTCTTTACTCCATTGATCACATAATCATTATCTATCTTTTGGGCTATCGTTCTGAGTTCTGTGAGGTCACTTCCATGATCGGGTTCTGTAAAGGCGCCTGAGGAGATCGCCTCCCCTCTGGCAAGCGGGATGAGATATCTCTTTTTCTGAGTCTCATTCCCAAACCGAAGGATAATCTCTGATGAGAAATTGGCAATGCTCAGGCAGATCCCTATTCCAGAATCCCTTCGACAGAAGGCTTCAACGATCAATGCGTTTTCAAGAATTCCATAGCCCTGCCCTCCGTATGCCTCTGGATAGTGAATTCCAATAAATCCAAGTTGAGAGGCCTTTTTAAGAATGGAGAAGGGGAATTGATGATTCCGTTCAAGTTCTAAAATAAGTTCTTTATCAAATTCTCCCTGGGCAAACTCCGTAGCCGCCTTCTGAATCTCTTTCTGCTCCTCATTTAAATCAAAATTCATGTTTTTTTCTCCTTAAGGAAGTCCCAGGGCCAAGACCGTAGTTTTCCAAATAGGTATATAAATATGACAGAATAAAAGGATATTTGTCAATTATGATTTTTAAACAAAATGATATTTTTGAATTGATTCATTTGGAGCTAAATTAAGAATTTAATTAGGTACGTTTCTTGTAAGAAATAAAGGTGATATTTGTAGAATTGTCACTGCTTATATTTCATAAAAATAATATTGTAAGGTTCCTATAAATGGCAGATTATCTTTTTAAGTTGAATCTAAAAATTCTCTTTCTGATATAGTTTTTATTTTGCTTTAATCAAACCGCTCATGCTGACGTCTCCACGCTTTAGCCACACTGCTGGATAATGATAACTGGGGTAAAATGTACTGTGAATATCCAGATGATCAAGGTTTATATTTTGGGCTATATTATAAATTCCCATTTCGGGTAAAAATGCCCAAGTCACCACATATGAACGGTATAAACGTCCTTTTTGGTCATAGTTTAAAATTGTGTAAGGGAGCAAAGTTTCTTTATCAATATACCAAATCCTCTTACTGTAGACATAAGTTGGATCTAGTTGGGTCATTTGAACAACCCAACAGGGTCTTCTTTCAAATTGTAATTTTTTTAATATACATCCCTCCTTTGTGCTCAAATATGGTGATCCGTCCCATGTAATAGGAGCCAAATATTCCTGCTCACCAATCACTTCATATTTATAAGGATACCTTGTTGGACTTATTTTTTGATTAAATAAAAACCAATCGTCATATATGAGATCTTGCCCCAATGTAGGGTCTTGAGTATCAGTGGAACTCAATTTTCGAATTCTTCTAAGGGTATTAATATATGCTAAGAATAGATCAAAACGATTCGGGTCGGTATATGTAGTTATACTATAAATGTTACCAAAAAGATCTCTTGGAGACAAAGACCACAAGTAATAAACTTTATGCTCTTTTTGGTCCTTTGCGCGTTGGTCAATAAACCCCAACGGTTCTATTGCTACACGGGAAGAGAGCCTTAAGCCATATGCTAAATTTATGCCTTCATGATCATTTCGTAAATTTTTAGAAAATCCAAATACATGTTCAATATAATAGGCACTATCTAAGAAACAATACTGCTTTTCCCAATTATAAATAATTTGTTGAGCCATATGTCTTCCTGAGGGTCTTGGAAATGGGTAGCCAGCTATATAACTATCTGCAATAATATATCCTTTTTCATCCTGCTTTACTGTACCCATATACTTTTTAGTCGCCTCTGCTACCGGCAGAGCCCAGTAGTACTGTCTGGTAGGAACAACTTCTATCTCTGTAAAATTTCCAATCAATCGAGGACCTGAAGTAGGTGTGGGATTAAACCGGTCATACATATGCTTCCACATTATCTTTTCAAAAGGATATTTATCTTTATCTTTATATGTATAGAAGCCTGGTTTAATCTCCGGGGCAATCTTCCCCACAACCTCAGGGGACTTAAACCCAACTATTTCGGCCCATAGGTTTTTCATCTTATCCACATCATAAGTTAATTTGGAATAAATATTGGGGGGAATAATCTTTCTATATCCTTCAATGTTTTTATAAAATGGGGAAGGATCATCAATAGGTTTTTTATATTTTTCCCACTCTTCAACGCTGATTTCATATTTTTCTTGTGCCCAAATTGTTGAGGTAATCATTACCATTATAAAAGTTGAAACCCAAAACCATCTTGGTATATTATTTATTTTTATCATTTTTTTCTCCTTTCTTCTCTAAAATAGATCCATTAGATCATAATTTATATTTTTAACTCCATTTATAAGTGATCTTAAAGAAAATCTGATCTTTATGTTTAAACAGATCAAAGCTATTGTTTGATTTAAATAAAGGAAGCTCCTTTGCAGTGAATAATAAAGCTCCTATTGTAAAACGCCACTTTTGAGTCCAGTCATAAGTTATCTGTAACCTAAAGAAATCGGAACCAAACTCTTGGTCGCGTAGCCAGAATAATGAGGGCGTTAATCTTGCATTTAGATATGATGTACTAATATATAAGCTATATAACCAGTTGTTTTTACCAACTCTGGTAAGTGCTGTATCGAACCAATCTTGAGCTCCATTCGGAAGGTCTACTCTTCGATAGAAGACTTGTGGGGAAATGGTAAAATAGCCCCTTTGGTTCAATAAAGGAATCTTCACCTTCCAATCGCAACCAAAGGCTGCACGGAATTCATTAAATGTCCTAAAAATATTTAGAGAGGGTGCACCCGTGGCAAAGGCGTCTGTAAATGTGTTGTTGTAGGCATAAAACGTCTCCAAACGGATAACAGGAGCAACACCCCCTAGGAAGGAGGCTTTTAAAAAAGGGATGTCTCTGGTGAAGGTAATACCAACAAAACGAAAACGTGGGAACTTGCCTTCTAATCCAGGATGAAGAAGTAACTTCCCGTCAGATGCAATAGTAATTACTGGAAATGGATTAAAAGGGTCAGAGAATTTTAGGATGGGAGAATTATCCAGACCATAAAAAGCATTCAACGTAATAATGGCATCTTTTATAACTCCTTTGACTCTAAAACCGTATTCATATCCTTTATGGTTAAAATGGCCAGGCTTTTTGACCGTTGAAAAGGCTTCCGAACCGAAACGAACCTCACCAAACATAGGATCAGGAATTCGAATATTTGGAGCCCAAATTCCTCCATCATCATTACCGAACTTGATGTCCTGATTGGGAATAAAATCTGCATTAGGGTTGAAAACAAATTCTAAGGCCAAATCTTGCAACCAGCTCGTTGTGATACGTGGATAAAATTCGGTCCTGATTAACCAAATTGGGATTATTGTATTCTCAAATTCTACATCAGCAAAACCACGTCGACTATCCAATGGATTAATCTGATCCATGACCCGGATGGCATCCATCTCTCCCCAGGAGACAATTTGTTTACCGACCCGTAAAAAAAAGTTTTTGGGAGTCCAAGTAAGATGGGCTTCATTCAATATCTGCCAGTACTTATTATCCACATTTAGGTGACTCTTGGATTGGTTGAATAATTTATCGTGCCATGAATCGTCATTATGTTTCAATTGATAGGCCCAATCTACTGAAAATCTTTCTGAAGTATAAAATTTCATTTTGTCAGAAATCTTATAATCCATTTCTATGAAAAGGTTCATAAGGGCTGATTGTAGACCTTTCTCCGTGTCATATCGATCTTTATCACTAAGGCTAACAGCCGTTCCTTGAGTTACATATAATAATATGTTAAGAGGCCTATCAAATATTAGAAGCTCTTTGGCTAACGCAGGAGACTGGCATAAGGCAACTGTCACCAAAACCACCAAGCCTAAAATAAATAATTTCTTCTTTTCCATAGTCCTTCCCTCCTCTCTCCTATTGTTAAATAACTTGAGGACTTAGATCCTCCAAATTTCTCCCAAAATTGATCACCCTCCTTCCACTTCATTTCTTAATGGGTTTATATCATAACATCGCAAACTAAAAAAATAGGTTCATCCGAGTATTTAATGGGTAACCGGGTAAAGTTGTAATCCTCCGCAGT
>JBBIRM010000165.1:0-6501 GCA_037441765.1 Deltaproteobacteria bacterium
ATGTTAATAATGTATCCTTATGAAATATCCCAAATTGAGAAAAAGTAAAAAAACCTCCTCCAATGCTTGGGGAAAGGGTCAGGGTGAGGGGTTCAGGCCGGCAGATTTCATTTATTTAATGCTCCAATTAAAATGCCAAAAAGGTATAGCCTGCATTATTAAAAGAGGGTGAGATGAGGTTTGGTTTTCATATATCAATTTCTGGAGGGTTATCAAAAGTCTTTAAGCGAGCAGAAATAAGAGGTTGTGAAACGATTCAAGTCTTTTCCAGGAATCCAAGAGGGTGGCGATTTGAACAACTGTCAAATGATGATGTGGAATCCTTCAGGAAAGGGGTTGAATCGTCAGGCCTCTTCCCGATCTTTCTTCACCTACCCTACCTTCCGAATATCGCCTCAAGGGATTCGAAATTTTATAAGCCTTCTATTGAATCAATTATTACAGACCTCGGGAGGGCTGAACTCTTAGGAGCACAATATCTGATAATCCATATTGGTCATAGGCTTGACTCAACGGAGGAGGAGGCGATTGAGTCTGTGATTTATGGGATCGAGAAGGCTTTTCAAAGGATCAGAAATTCTGTAATCCTCCTTTTGGAAAATACTGCAGGGCAGGGAACGGAGATTGGTTATCATTTTGAGCAGATAAGAAAAATCATTAATGGGATTGAAGAGAAAGAAAGAGTAGGAGTCTGTCTTGATACTGCCCATGCCTTTGAGGCGGGATATGATCTCTCTAATAAGGATGGCCTTGAAATGACCATCGAATCCTTTGATGAGTCAATTGGCCTCAAACGTCTCCATCTTCTTCACCTCAATGATTCAAAAACGACCCTCGGGTCACGAAAGGATCGTCACTGGCATATTGGCGAAGGCTTCATTGGGCTGGAAGGATTCCGAAGGATTGTCAACCATCCCCTCTTGAGCCATCTTCCTGGTATAATGGAGACTCCGAGAAGGGATACTTTGGAAGATTTAAGGAATATGGAGGTTATAAGAAGTTTGGTTGAAGAAAAATGAAGAGATAAAGAAGGGAGGGCATTCGCCATGCCTTTTCTGAAATCCTTTATTTATTCATCAGGTATTCATGGATCGAATTGGCAGCCTTTCTTCCAGCACCCATGGCGAGGATCACGGTTGCCGAACCTGTGACGATATCACCTCCTGCCCAGACTCCAGGTTTACTCGTCTTTCCAGTCTCTGGATCGGCCACAATATAGCCTCGCTTATTGAGGTCAAGGCCTGGGGTAGTTGTTGTCAGAAGGGGATTGGCTCCGGTACCGATCGCTACGACCGCTAAATCACAATCCAATTGAAATTCGGAACCCTTAATTGGAACAGGTCTCCTTCTTCCAGACTCATCAGGTTCACCTAATTCCATTTTAATGCACTCAAATCCAGTCACCCATCCATTGTCATCCCCGAAGAAACGGGTTGGCGCAGTAAGAAGATAGAATTGAACTCCCTCCTCCTCCGCATGATGGATCTCTTCAATCCTCGCAGGCATCTCCTCTCTTGACCTTCGATAAACAATCCTCACGACATCAGCCCCTAAACGGAGAGCGGTTCGAGCCGCATCCATGGCCACATTTCCTGCGCCAAAGACTGCCACATTCTTTCCTCGAGCAATTGGTGTATCATATTCTGGGAAGAGATAGGCCTTCATTAAATTGGATCGAGTTAGATATTCATTTGCTGAATAGATTCCACAATAGTTCTCTCCTGGAATTCCTAAGAATTGGGGAAGCCCTGCCCCCAGCCCTAAGAAGACCGCATCATATTCTTGAAGGAGTTCATCAACCGTTTCAATCCTACCAATCACACAATTACATTCCACCTTTACCCCTAACTTTTCAAGGTAGTTGACCTCCGCCTGGACAATGGCTTTTGGGAGACGGAATTCTGGAATCCCATAGATCAATACACCTCCTGGTTTATGAAGGGCCTCGAAGATCGTTACCTCATGGCCTTTAAGGATGAGGTCCCCTGCAACGGTAAGCCCTGCAGGACCCGAACCAACCACCGCTACCTTCTTACCCGTGGAAGGGGCTTTTTCTGGGATGGTTACTTCTCCTTTCTCCCTCTCCCAGTCCGCAGCAAATCGTTCCAGCCTCCCGATGGCAACTGGCTGGTCTTTCTTCCCAACCACACATAACTTTTCACACTGGTCCTCTTGGGGACAGACTCGACCGCAGATGGCAGGAAGACTATTTCGCTCTTTCAATTTTCGGGCTGCGCCAACAAAATCTCCTTCATAGATGAGTTTAATGAAGGCAGGAATATCGATTTCTACTGGACACCCCTCAACACATTTTGGTTTTTTACATTGGAGACAACGGCTTGCCTCCAATTGAGCCACTTCAGGTGGATATCCATAAGGGACTTCATTAAAATTCCTTGCCCTTGCCTTGGGATCCTGTTCGGGCATCTTCTGCCTTGGGATCTTTTCCTTCTTCTCCTTCTCTGCCATTTTCTTCCTCCCTATCTTAAGGACGCCATAAACCTGTCCATCGAAATCTTCTCATCAGTGAGATAAGCCCTCTGCCTTTTTACCAATTCATCATAGTCAACCTCATGGCCATCGAATTCAGGGCCATCCACACAACAGAATCTGGTTCTTCCTCCAACGGTTACTCGGCAAGCGCCACACATCCCCGTTGCATCGACCATGATCGGGTTGAGGCTTACCATAGTTTTTACACCATACTCTTTTGTCATCTTGGATAAAAACTTCATCATAGGAACTGGGCCAATTCCAACGACCAACTTCACATCTTTTCTCTCATCAAGAATCTTCTTTAAGACATCGGTGACAAAGCCATGAACCCCATAGCTTCCATCATCCGTGGTCACCCTCAAGTCATGGCTGGCCTCTCTCATCTCCTCTTCAAGGATGAGAAGGTCTTTGGTTCTCGCACCAATTATTGCAATCACATGGTTGCCAGCCTCCTTATAGGCTTTGGTTATGGGATACATCACTGCCACTCCGGTCCCACCGCCAACACAGATGACCGTTCCAAGATTTTCAATATGGGTTGGACGTCCTAATGGACCAATTATATCTGTAATATAGTTTCCAACATTGAATGTCCTTAAGAGAGCAGTCGTCTTTCCAACGACCTGAAAGATGATGTCAATCGTCCCGGCATCAGGGTCTGTTCCAGCCATTGTCAATGGTATACGTTCTCCTGTTTCATTGGCTCGAAGGACAATAAACTGTCCTGGCTTTGCCTTTCGAGCAATCTTCGGGGCTTCAACCCTAAAATGGCAGACAGTCTTTTCTGCCATCTCTCTTTTATAAATAATCTTATACACTATCCCCCCCCTCCTTTTCTGATAAATTTTTCACAAAGTTTGTCCTATTTATAAAAAAATGAGATTGAAAAGTCAAATTTTTTGGCTCTTCTCCAATTTAGTTAATAAAAAGATTTCGAGATTCAATTCCTTATTTTATAAAGACCTAATCAAAAATATATGAAATTTTTTCACCTATAACTGAATTTTGTAGAACAAGGCTTTAGCCTTGCATTAAAATGATATGCAAGCCTAAAAGGCTTGTCCTACATAAAAATTGTTAGAATAAAATGGAATGTCCCCATATAATAAGAGAACAGGGTTCTTTATTTTTTTAAAAGAATATGATATATAAATGTTAATTATTTCACTAAGTTAAGAACAATTGTTTTCAAGATATGGTTAAAATAAAATTATTTAATGAAAATAATATGTTAGTAAAATTTAAAAAAATGGTTCTAAAAACTTTTTTAAAAAATTTTTCTTGACAAAAAGAATACAATCTTGTAGTTTTTAGCGAAAACAAGAAACTTTTCACAAATTAATTTATTGGAGGGGTCTTCAATGATTGAATACTTTGCCATTCTCATATATATAGCCATTGCTGTGGCATTTGCCCTTTTCGCAGTTTTGGCTTCCCATCTTTTAGGTCAGAGAAAACGGACCCCTCTCAAAGAAGAACCCTATGAATGTGGAATGACAACGGTTGGATCGAGTTTTCGTAGAATACCCATTAAATACTACATCATTGCTATGCTCTTTTTAATTTTTGATATTGAGGTGGTCTTTCTCTATCCCTGGGCAGTGGTCTTTAAGGAACTGAAGACCTTTGCCTTTATCTCAATGGCAGTATTTCTTGGTATCTTAATCATCGCCTATCTTTATATCTTAAAAAAAGGAGCCTTAGAATGGGAATAGAAACCTACATTGAAAAAACTCCCTTCCTTCCCCTTCTGGATAGACTCGTCAACTGGGGCCGAAAATATTCCATCTGGCCTGTAACATTTGGCTTAGCCTGATGCGCCTTGGAGATGATGGTTGCCAGTATGGCAACCTGGGACATTGCTCGATTTGGTTCAGAGGTCTTCAGACCGTCTCCAAGACAGGCAGATTTGATGATTGTTGCAGGGACATTGACAAAAAAGATGGCCCCTATGGTGAAGCGTATCTATGAGCAGATGCCAGAACCTAAGTGGGTCATTGCTTATGGGGCATGTGCCTGTTCAGGTGGGATTTTTAAAACCTATAGCGTTGTGCAGGGGGTAGATCAGATCCTCCCTGTTGATTTTTATGTTCCAGGGTGCCCACCTAAACCTGAGGGTCTGCTGGCCGCATTGGTAAAACTCCAGAAAAAGATCGAAAAGGAATCGCTGGCAAATCGGAAGGACCTCCGGATTCCATCCCCCTTAGAAAGAGAAGAGGAGAGCCATGGTTGATACCAACCTCGCCATCACGAAGTTGAGAGAGAAGTTCTTAGATTCGATTTTAGAGGTAAAGACTTTTCGGGACGAGACCACAGTCCAGGTTGCCAAAAAAGATATATTGAGAATCTGTCAATTTCTATCTTCTGACCCAGATCTTCAATTCAATCTCCTTACCGATCTCTGTGGGGTGGACTTTCTTCCAGAAACACCTCGTTTCGAGATTGTCTACCATCTCTGTTCCCTTAAAAACAATCAGAGGTTAAGGATTAAGATAAGAGTTGGGGAGGATGAATCCGTTCCAAGTGTGGAGTCCGTATGGAAGGTAGCCAACTGGTATGAACGCGAGGTCTATGACCTGTTTGGGATTACCTTTGAAAATCATCCCGATCTGAGAAGAATCCTACTCTGGGATGGTTATCAAGGCCATCCTCTAAGAAAAGATTATCCAACCGAAGGACCAGACTTTGATAAGCCCTTCGTTCCAGAGGTATGAAATGGCAGAGAAAAGGTTGATGACCATCAACATGGGTCCCCAACATCCCGCCACGCACGGGGTTTTGAGGGTCGTTCTGGAATTGGATGGAGAGGTCATCGTCAAGGCCACTCCCCATATCGGCCACTTACACCGAGGAATTGAGAAACTGGCAGAGAGTAGAACATATCATCAATCCATTCCTTTCACCGACAGATTGGATTATACGAATGCTATGGGGAACAACCTGGCCTATGTTTTGGCTGTTGAGAAACTATTAGGGATTGAGGTTCCCAAAAGGGCTCAATACCTGAGAGTGATGATGGCAGAACTTCAGAGGATTGCTGCTCATCTTATCTGGCTGGGGACACATGT
Source organism: Deltaproteobacteria bacterium (assembly GCA_037441765.1). Classification (GTDB taxonomy): domain Bacteria; phylum Desulfobacterota; class BSN033; order BSN033; family UBA1163; genus JBBIRM01. The sequence goes on from JBBIRM010000165.1 coordinate 5,565, forward strand.
CTTAGATATTGGGGCAACCACTCCTATCTTTTATACATTTAGGGAAAGAGAAGATATTCTAAGAATCTTTGAAGAGGTTGCGGGTGGAAGACTTACCCCAACTTACTTAAGAATCGGGGGAGTAGCAAAGGACCTTCCAGAAGGAATCGATGAGGCCATTAAATCCTTTACCAAAATGTTTCCAGACCGGGTCAAGGAGTATGAGACCCTCCTGACACAGAATGTGATCTGGATGAAAAGGACGAAGGAAGTTGGAGTAATCTCCAAAGAGGATGCCATCAACTGGGGGGTGACAGGCCCCAGCCTTCGAGGTTCCGGGGTAAAGTACGATGTGAGAAAGGCATTCCCATATTCGAGTTATGAGGAATTTGATTTTGAGATCCCCATCGGTTCAGTAGGGGATGTCTACGATCGATACATTGTTCGTCTGAGAGAGATGGAGTGGTCTAACTCAATCGTGAGGCAAGCCCTTGAACGTCTGCCCGAAGGTCCTATTTTAGCAGATGATCCAAGTGTTGTCCTTCCACCTAAGGATAGGGTCCTTCAGGATATTGATGCATTGATCAGGCATTTTAAGATCGTTTCAGAGGGATTCCGACCACCAAAGGGTGAGGTCTATGCAAGCGTAGAGGCATCCAAAGGAGAATTGGGGTTCTATATTGTTAGTGATGGCTCTAACAAGCCATATCGATTCAGAATCAGGACCCCATCCTTTGCCAATCTGAGCGCCCTTCCCAAAATGATCGAAGGGGGTTTGATTGCAGATGTGATCTCAACTATCGGGAGCATTGATATCGTTCTTGGAGAAATCGATCGGTAACATAGATAAGATAAACTCGAAATTCGAAGTACGAAATTTGAAACAGGCACGAATGTTGAAAATTTAAATGTACGAAACAAAAAAGGTTGGAGTTTTGATATTTAAATTTAAAAATTG
>JBBIRM010000166.1:0-6498 GCA_037441765.1 Deltaproteobacteria bacterium
CGTTTCCAGTTTTTAGGGAAACCTATTTTCCATGATCACTTTCAGGAGAAGAACCTTAAATTTCTCATCCACTCGAGTTGGTGGAAATGTGGTCTGATACCATTTAGCCGCTGTTAGCACTTGATCTCCATTCTCAATTGGAGAGGCATCCAATGCATGAATATAGATTTTTGTCCCAAACCTCTTCTTAATTTCTGGAAATCCTCCAATATGGTCGATATGAGAGTGGGTCAGGAGGATCTTTTTTAAGTTTTTGGGATTAAGACCTAACTTATTGATATTATTAATAATTTTATCCACACTCCAACCTGCCCCAGTATCGATTAATATCAATTCTTCTAAATTTATTAGATAAACACATCCATCCCGAGAATCCGTAATATCAGGACCTCCAATTATGAAAATATTGTTAATTATTTCAAATGGTTGCATAATATTCCCTCAATTTCATTTTTAACTTCTTGTAATCCGCCATTGTAAATCCTTCCCACTGGCAAGGTATAAGCGATTTATTATGAAATAATGGTTCATTTTCCAAATCAAAAGATGAAAACTTCTTTGCTTTTTCAAACATAGGCGTTTGAGGAATGGGAGAGTACTCAACCAGTAAAGGTTTTGCACCTGACTCTTTCACAAATTCAATTGTCTCATCCACCTCCTCGACCCTTTGCCCGGGCAAACCAGCCATTATATAGACGCCAATCTCATGATTAGAATACCCTGCTTTTTTTAAATATTTGACTGCCTGTTGAAATTGTTGATTTTCTACCTTTCCACCTGTTTCCAATTGTGTCTCCTTACATGATGTTTCAAGCCCTAATCGAATGGTCTTAAAGTTTCCTCGAAACAGAAGATCCGCCACTTTTTGATCAATCTCTCGGATATTTAATCCGTTGGGAGTGTGGAAATTACATTGAATACCCCTTCGGATAATCTCATTAACCAAAGGGATAAAATATTCCGAAGCATTAACAAGAAGTGCATCATCATAAAAAGCGATATTATGGATTTTATAATAGGTGGTCCAATACTCAATCTCTTCGACCACTTTTAAAGGGTCCCTTCTATAAAACCCCTTTGAGAGCCATGGACTGGCACAATAGGTACATCGAAAAGGGCACCCTCTTGAACTCATAATACAGATATAATCCAGTTGGGGATACATATCAAAGGATGGGTAAGTAAGTGGTTCATTCTTAATTTCCTGCTCGGGGGATGAAACCTTTTTCCTCTGTCTTAGAGGAAGGCTCTCCTGAATAGGAATAATAGTACCAGTTACCTTTGCAAAGAATCTCAACGCCTCTATCTCATCCACTCTATCTAAAACATAATTAGCCCCTGAGTACTTTTTGGCATGCTCCTGGCAGAGGCTTGCATAGATGCCGCCAAGAATGATAGGGGTCTCTTTAAAAAATTCTCTCAATATTTGGATGGCTTTAAAAACTCCAGGGTACCAGTAAGTCATCCCAGAAGTGATACCAATCGCATCGGGCTTGCTTATAGAAGAAAGCCTCTCTTTGAAGATCTCATCTGGAATTCCATACTGACTGTAATTCTTACGAATTTGATTGAGAGGTTGAGGCTTATTAATCTTTAATTTATAAAATTTACCATCCCTGTACTCTTTCCTCTTGACGAAAAAATCAACACAATCAATGAATGTTACCTGAAATCCATATTTTCTCAAAAGCCCGGCAATATATAGAAGACCAAGGGGTCTAACCCAAAAATTATATGCTGAAAAGTCAGTAATCCAGGGATTGATTAGAAGGATGTGGGGAGCATGTTTCACATGAAACATCTTATCATTACCTTGCCTTAAACAAATAAATTTCTTTAATAAAATCAAAAAATTGAATCATTGACAAATGGATAGTTAAAAATGCTTTAATCTCGTAAGGAATTATAAGATGCTCCATAAATATCCTATTTACCAATGCAGAATTGTTCAAAAATACGATTCAATACCTCTTCAGTGGTGGTCTCTCCAACAATCTCTGCGAGGTAGTCCAGAGCGGATTTAATTTCAAAGGCTATGAATTCGAGTGAAATCCCTTCCTCTAAACCATTCAACCCCTTCATAAGGCTTTCCATCGCCTGGGAAAGGGCAGATTTATGCCTGATATTGGCCACAATTAAGTGTTCTGGAGATATCCTAACCTCCCGATGGATTATAGAATTATAAATACTGTCTTTTAGGTCTTCAATCCCCTCTCCTTTTAAACAGGATATTAAAACCACTTGGTCTTTAGGCAGTCTCCTCTTCACATCTTCAACCGAAATTCTTTGCTGAAGATCTATCTTATTGATGACCACAACTTTCTTTTTATCTTTAGTCTCTTCAAAGACCTCCAGGTCGTCCTCATCCATATCCCTGCTTCCATCAAGCATGAGGAGAATAAGATCTGCATCCGAAACCCGCTCCTTTGCCCTCCTCACCCCTTCTTTTTCAATGGAATCCACAGTTTTTCTTAACCCTGCAGTATCCATTAATCTGAGGGGAATCCCATGGATATTAATTACCTCCTCAATGACATCACGGGTTGTGCCAGGATATGGGGTTACAATCGCCCTCTCCTCTCTTAGGAGGACGTTTAGAAGGCTGGACTTTCCTACATTGGTCTTTCCCGCAATAGCACAAGATATCCCTTCTCGAAAGATCTTTCCTTCCTGATAAGAATCAACCCAATTGCTCAACTCCTCCACAATTCTCGAGAGGTCCTCCTTCATCCCTTCTAATGAGAGTGGCTCGATCTCTTCTTCTGGAAAATCGATATGGGCCTCAATGAAGGCCAAATGGTTGACCAACCTCTCTTTAAGTCCTCTCACCTCCTTGTAAAGACCCCCACGTAGTTGTTGATTAGCGATCTCGAGGCTGGCCATGGTTTTTGCCCTTATTAAATCTATTACTGCTTCTGCCTGCGTGAGATCGATTCGACCGTTAAGGAAGGCCCTTTTTGTAAACTCCCCTGGATGGGCTAATCTGGCCCCTTCTCTTAAAACTAACTCCAGTACCTTTTGAAGAACGAAGTATCCCCCATGGCAGTGGATCTCTACGATGTCTTCCCGTGTATAGGTCTTTGGTGATCTCATAAAAACCAGTAGGACTTCGTCAATGGGATTTCCACTTAAGGGATCGATGACTTCCCCATAATTAAAATGGTGGGAGATAAATTGAGATTCCTCTTTTTTAGGCTTAAACAGTCTCTTTGCGATAGTTTCCGCTAAAGGACCACTGATTCTAACAATCCCTATACCGCTTTCTCCAAATGGTGTGGCAATGGCAGCAATAGTGTCATCATCTATTTTGGATGGGTATTTAAGCGTGCTGGAGTTATTGCCTCTTTCAAAAGATATGATTACTCCTCCCTCTTTATTTTTTTGGGATGATGGTAATCTTTTTTTTATCTCCTTCTCCAATGCTTTCTGTCCTGAGCGAAGGATCTTCCTTCAGGGCCATATGAATGATCCTGCGATCATGAGCATTGAAAGGACCTATGGTCAATGAATGACCCGATCTCTTTGCCTTCTCTCCCAACCTAAGAGCCATTTTCGATAAGGTATCAACCCTTCTCTTTCGATATCCATCCACATCGAGGATCACTCTGATGGGTCTCTTCATCTCTTTCTGAACCATTCGGTTGATAAGCATCTGAAGGGCATCCAGGGTTCGTCCATGCTTTCCAATGAGGATCCCTTTTTTGTCCCCCCTGAGATCGAAATAGAGGTTTCCCTCTTTTATAAATCCTTCAATCGATGGCCTTACGCCTAACCCTTCTACCAACCCTTTAAGAAATCTCTTTCCAATTTCAATTGATTCTTCCAAATTGAATAATCATCCCTTCTTATTTAGATAGTATTGGTGCGCAATGGAGAGAACATTATTCACTAACCAATACAGGACAAGACCAGAAGGAAAATTTAGAAAAAGGAAGGTGAACATAACTGGCATAAGCATAAACATCTTGGCCTGTGTGGGATCAGCGGCTGTAGGGGTCATCTTTTGTTGGATCACCATAGAGGCGCCCATTATGAGGGGGGTGATATAAATGGGGTCTTTGGCTGAAAGATCTCTGATCCATAAGAAGAAAGGAGCATGTCTCATCTCTATCGCATTTTGAAGGGCATTATAAAGGGCAATAAAGACAGGAATCTGGATCAGCATGGGAAGGCACCCGCTCATGGGATTAATCTTTCTTCTCTTATAGAGTAACATAATCTCTTGCTGAAGCCTCGCCTTATCGTTTTTATATGTCTCTTTGAGCCGAGCCATCTCGGGCTGGACCTTCTGCATCTCCTTCATTGATTTAAAACTGATCTGAGTCAATGGAAGGAATATGATCTTAATCAGGATGCTTAGGATGATGATATCGATCCCAAAGTTCTTTGTTATGCCATGGGTGATGTTTAAAAACCATAAAAGAGGTTTAGCAACGATGGTAAAGAATCCAAAATCAACCAACTTCTCTGCAGAGACACCTAATTCCTTCAACTGAGCAGTCTCTTTGGGTCCAAGGTAGATGCGAAATGGGATTTTCGATGACCCATTGGCAGAAATGGAAAGGGGAGAGGTGATGAGAGTGGCCTCCAGAATGTTATTATCCCTCCCTTTGACTGAGAGCGTAAGATTCTTTTCTGAAGCGGGTGGAATGATTAGAGCGGTAAAATATTCTCCTTCGAAGGAGTACCATCCAATTTTACCCTGAAAGGAGGACTCAAAGGTCTCTATCTTTCTCTTTACTCCTCCACAACCAGGAGTACACCCTGCTGAACTTCTTCCCCCAAGATCCTTTCGTTCAACCTTTTGATCCTTGAAGAAGGCATACTTAAGCCCATAGTCCTTATTCTCCTCATCGGCCAACTTCTCCAACTCTATCTTTCCAATCCATTCAACCCCCACATGGGTGTTTAATTCATTTAATGAAGTATTCCTTAACTCCAATTCAAGTTCGATAAAATATTTTTCGGAGTTAAAACGGTATCGTTTGAATAATTTCAAATTATTTTCCAATACCTTGACGAAAGTTATCTCTCCACTTTCACCTGGGTTGAGTAACTGGAGCCGTTCCCTCTCTACTTCCCAACCCCCTTCAGAAGAAAGACCTTTTAAGGTAATCCCCAAGGGAAGGTTTTGCTCCCCAGTATTTATCAAATCGAGGGGTTTGGGTTTCTTTAAGTCCTCAACTTCCTTACCAAAGAGTTTTTGAAAAAATTTTATCAACTTAGAGGCAAAGGCTGACTGCTCGACCCTATCTTTATATTTTTTAAGTCTGAAATGCTTAAGTCTTGCATCTTCAGTAGTGAGAACCGCAATAAAATTTTGTGTTTCTACGCTAACTTCCTTCTTTATAATAGGTTTTAAGGGTTGAGAAGGTGTTGTTTCTTTGGTGGACTTAACCTCCTTCTTAGGAATGTCAACCTTTTGGGGAATCCCCTTCTCTTCAATGGAGGGTCTTTTTTGTGTCTCTTGGGTGGGCTTTTCAGGAGGGAAAAGTTTTGTTTGTAAGATACTCCATCCAAAAATAACTAAAAATGTCAATATTATTGCCAAGATAGCTTTTTTGTCCATTTTTTCCTAAGGCTCCTTCCCTAATTACTTAATCATCTTCTGGAACAGGATCGTATCCACCAGGATGGAAGGGATGGCATTTAATCACTCTTTTAAAAGCAAATCCAATCCCCTTTATTATGCCAAAACGCTCAATCGATAACAAGGCATAAGAAGAGCATGAAGGGGTGAAACGGCAGGAGGGGCCGATAAGAATGGAGAAAGTATTCTGGTAAATTTTTATGAGGAGGATGAGTCCCTCTTGGATGATCCTTTGAAGAGTCTTGATTTTCATAAATTGAGAAGCCTTTTGAGTTCTTCCTCTGTTTGCTTATAATTATGGATAGAGCAATTCTCTTTTATCAAAATAATAATGTCTAAACATCCATCGATTTGATGTTTGTGTAGACGGAAAAATTCCCGAATATATCGCTTCATTCTATTTCGAAAGGTGGCTGGCCCAATCTCCTTCTTTGCAACGATTCCTAAGCGATGAAACGGATGTTCGCTTTCAGCAGTAAAGAGGATAAAATTTCTTGAGACACGTCTCTTCCCAAATTTCATTGCCCTCTTAAAATCCCGGGAATGAACAATCCTCTCCTTCTTTCTAAATCTGAACTCTCCCTTTGCCACATTCCTTTATTATACAGCCCGAAATTTTTATATTAAACAGTTAATCTCTTTCTTCCCTTCATTCTCCTTCGTTTTAAAACCTTTCGGCCTGCTTTTGTTGACATCCTTTTTAAAAAACCATGTGTCCTTTTCCTTCTAATATTATGGGGTTGATAGGTTCTTTTCATCTGATCTCCTCAACCAATAAGTGATCTTATTTTTTGAAAAAATTAAACTTTTTAAATTAACCATATTTATCACTTATTGTCAAGGTAACCTTGTGCTGACCAGAAATTCCGTAATAATAGGGGGCCACAATGGTGAAATCGTGGAAATGG
>JBBIRM010000167.1:0-6463 GCA_037441765.1 Deltaproteobacteria bacterium
CAGAAGTGGTGCACTTTTAAAACTTAAAGAGTGCACTTTTAAATTTTAGCTAACACCTTAATTAAAGTGAATTACCAGGCTCTTAATGCCTTGTATGGCATGGGATAGAATGGTTTCTTTAAGTCCTTTTATAGGAATCAGCCTTGATAGAAATATCTTGAAAAATCACCCAAAAGGCTGTAAAAGGAATTCATGCGGTTTAATCTCCATTTTCCAAAAAATAAACCTTTTGATGTGGTTGGAATGGGCCTTAACTCCGTTGATTTTATTACTCTGGTCCCTGCCTATCCAACTCCTAATTCAAAAATGAAACTTCTAAGATTTTCCAAACAGGGAGGGGGGCAGGTTGCGACTGCGATGGTGGCTTTGAGCAGATGGGGGGTGAAGACCAAATACATAGGTAAAGTCGGAGGAGATGATCTGGGCCATTTTTCTCTCCATTCGATATGTGAGGAAAGGGTGGATGTCTCTTCGGTAACGATTGAACCAGATTCGACCAACCAGGTTGCTGTCATTATTGTGGATGGTCGGACAGGAGAGCGAACAATCCTATGGGATCGAGATGAGCGGTTGATGTATGGAAAGAATGAACTCCGAAAAGAAGATATCTGCTCTGGGAAGATCCTTCACTTAGATGGACACGATATTGAGGCTGCCATTCGTTGTGCAAAATGGGCAAAGGAAGAAGGAATCCCCACGGTTCTTGACATCGATAAGGTCGAGCCCCTTACTTCAGATTTGATCAAACTGATCGATTTTGTCATCACCTCTTCTCGATTCCCCGCTCTTTACACAGGCCAAACCAACCTTAAGCAGGCGCTTCTAAAAATTCAAGAAGAGATTTCAGGGTTTCTCTGTGCCACATGGGGTTCTCAAGGGGCATTTGCCTTAATCGATGGAGAGCTTTTTCATTTTGAGGGAATCCAGGTCAAGGTGGTTGACACCACTGGGGCAGGAGATGTCTTTCACGCAGGATTCATCTATGGTCTTCTTCAGGATTGGGAGTTAGAAGATATCATAAGATTTGCCAACTGGACTGCAGGCCTCAAATGCAGGGAGATAGGTGGTAGAGAAGGAATTCCTTCATTTGAAGAGGTTCAGAAATTTAGGAATGGGATAAGTAAAAAGAAGGGTCCGAAAGTTTCTTAGCAGACCAGAGCATCCTCATTAATTGAGGCAGTGTGAAATGGCCTTTAAGAAGGGCACCGAACCCTTCCCAAATTAGGCGATATTTGGAATAAGGGGTATCCCAGAGCCTTGCATACTCTTGGTAAAACTCGATGAGGGGGAGTCGGGTTGGGAGGACAGCATGGGCAATGTCAAAGAGATCATAGTTTCGCTCGGTCAGTTTTTCTTCTTTTTCTTGATAGAGAGGGGTACCAGGCAGTGGGGTGAGGACAGAGAAGGTAGGGGTCTGGATCCGATGTTCGAGGACATATTGTCTTAAATGGTCGAAATCTTCCTTCCTGTAGTCAGGGTCCACAATAAATGAGGCCCACAGGTCAATCTCCAAGGAGCGGAGAATCTCCAGGGCCTCTTCATTATTCCGGACACTATTCTTCTTCTCAATTGAGGCCAACTCATCGTCTCTGATCTTTTCAAAACCGATGAAGACTCCTTTCAACCCAACCTCTTTTAATCGGATGATGGTATCGGGGTGCTGAACGATGGTATCGCTTCTTGCCTGGATGGTGAACTGCTTCTTCAACTGTTTCTTTTTAAGGAGTCGAGCAATCTCCTCTGCCCTGGAGATGTTGATAAGAAAATTATCGTCCGTGAACAATATGTTTCGCTCTTTTAATCGTTTCAACTCTGAGACAACTCTTTCAGGACTCTTCATTCTGCAACGGCCCTGGTAGAAAATCCAAACACTACAAAAATTGCAATGATAAGGACAACCCCGTGCGGTTTCGACCAGGGCAAGTGGTTTCTGAAACCCCATGTGGTAATATCGACGATACTTCTGAATCGCTCCGTAATCTGGAAAGGGAAGTTGATCGAGGTCTTTGATAAAATCTCTGGGACCTGTATCTACGAACCCTTCTTTCGTTCTAATGAAAAGGCCTGAAATCTCCCTAAGATCTCTTTTCCGTTCCAGACCCTCCACCAGTTCCTTCATCGTCCCTTCACCCTCTCCCACTACAATCGCATCAATCTCATCCTGGAAAAAGTCCTTGGGCATCATGGTGGCGTGATGACCTCCTATGACCACAAAAGGTCCATGACCATTGTTCTTGATCTCTTTGGCAATTCGAATTGAGGAGGAGACATCAATGGTATACGAACAACTGATTCCGCAAACATCCGGACGGAAAGAGGAGAGCACTTGAGAAAGGTTATTCCTTAACCTCATATCTAATAGACGGACGTTTTGGCCTTTTAAAGCCCCTGCGACCATCTCCAAACCTAATGGTTCACAGAAGATCATTCGATCGAAGCCGATAGTTTGTTTCTTATGTCCAGGTTGAATCAAAAGGATCTTCATCTTGATATATTAAAATCTTTACAAAGGATAGGAAAAGAAGTCAAGTAAGAGAATTCTAAAAATCTTTTTAATAATTTTTCTTCCTAATGCCTTGACAACTTCTTTTTTCATGTGTTAATTTATAACAAATTTAATTTGCAATATCCAGGTGAAGGGAACCCCGTGATCCTATCGATATAGGAAATTCGGGGGCGGACCCGCCGCTGTAATCGGGGACGAAACTTGCAATAGGCCACTGGTCATAACGACTGGGAAGGTGCAAGGAGTAGGTAGATCCGAGAGTCAGAAAACCTGCTTGGATATTCTTCACGAAAGGTCTTCGAGGATAAGACTGTGAAGGGTGCATGCGGGTAAAATCCCCAGTCTTTCGCTACCGAAGGCTGGGGATTTTTTTTGGACCCTTCTCCTCGGCCAAAATCTATTAAGACCCCGATGGTGGGGCGAGGAGGTGTTCGATGAAACATATGGTTCCTATTTTTACACTATCTATGATTATCTTTTTGATTTCTCCTTTGCTTTCTGCACAGGAAAAGGAGGTAACCCTTGAAGAAGTTGTTGTGACCGCTACAAGAGATGCCCAGGAGGTTCATAAAATTCCTGCAAACGTCACAGTGATATCTAAGGAGGAGATAGACCGTTCAAATGCCCAAAACGTGGTGGATGTGTTGAGGGATCAAGTGGGCTTGGTGGTCCGTGACTATTATGGAACCGGGAAGAATGCCTCTGTAGATATAAGGGGATTTGGAGAAACAGGGCTACTCAATACTCTCGTGCTGGTTGATGGAAGAAGGGTGAATGAGATTGATCTAAGTGGTGTGGACTGGACTCAGATCCCTCTTGATCAGGTAGAACGGATAGAGATCATTCGAGGACCTGGAAGCGTTCTCTATGGAGATAATGCGGTAGGAGGAGTGATTAACATTATCACAAAGAAGCCAGAAAAACCATTCACCGTGAGGGGAGAAGTCGTTAGAGGAAGTTACCTCTACCATAAGGAAAGCGGTTCTGTAGGTGGGAAATGGGGACCCCTTTCTGCCATCCTCAATGCGAGTTACAGTTCAACTGAGGGATATCGTGAGAATGGACTTTTGAGAACGAAAGATATAGGCGGAAAAGTGATATATGAGATAGATGATCTCATCAGCCTTAACTTAAGGGGAGGTTTTCACAAGGATGATTCAGGGTTACCTGGAGGTCTTGACCCTATAACTTATAAAATAGATCGTAGAGCTACTCTTGATCCAAATAATAAATCCTCTACAGAGGATGGTTTTGGAGCAATTGGGATTAATGTCAAATTTTGGGATTGGGGAAGAATAGAGACTGATTTTTCCTACCGTCATCGAACGGTTGAAAACCTTTTCGATTACCCTACTTTTTTTTATACCTATCAGGATGAGAGGCAATTGGAGACATTGGGAGTTACTCCAAAATACATTCTTGACCGAAAGTTTTGGATCTTCAAAAACAAACTGACAGTGGGCCTTGATTTCTATAATTCAGATTCTAAGGTCAAGGCGAAAACGACTTTTTTCGGATTTCCTTCCTGGAGTCATATTGAGGTTTCAAAGCGGTCCATGGGAATTTATCTATTAGATGAATTTTCTATCCTTCCAAACCTTATCTTATCTTTTGGTTTTCGAGAGGAGTGGGTGACCTATGATCTCCTTCAGAAGAATCCTTGGTCAAAAGATGAGTCCAGAAAGCGCCAACCTTCCTATAGTTTATCCTTAGATTACTTATTTGGAAAACAATCCTCTGCCTTTTTTAGTTTCAAACGAAGTTTTCGTTTTCCTGTAACGGATGAGTTGATTTTGGTCTTTCCTGTTTTTAGGGTAAACCCCGCGATGAAATCTCAGACTGGGTATCATTATGAGGCAGGGGTTCGCCACTCTTTTACAGATTGGATGGAAGCCAATCTGACCCTCTTCTGGACAGATCTTCGTGATGAAATCTTTTTTAATCCTATAACATTTAGTAACGAAAACTTTCCTAAAACCCGTCGCCAGGGAGTAGAAATAGGAGCAAAAATAAAACCTTTTCCATGGGTAACCCTCTGGGGGAATTATGGATATATCAAACCAACTCTCAGAGAGCCTCCCTTTTCAGGAAATGACATTCCAGCGGTTCCAAGACATAAGGGTTCATTTGGGGTGGATATTGATTTTGGGAAAGGCTTTGTTCTGAATACAAAGATGAATTTTGTTGGGTCTCGCCATTTTGTTAGTGATTGGCGAAATCAACTGGATCGATTGAATGGGTATTATATCTTGGATTCCAAACTCTCTTACACATGGAAGGGGTTAAGGGCCTTTATAGGGGTTAACAACCTTTTCAATCGGAGATATGTTGAATGGGGGGTGACTAATGGTGCAGGAACAACGCAGATCTTCTATCCTTCGCCTGAAAGAAGCATCATTGGAGGACTCTCTTACACATTTTAATATCAGAGAATTATACCAAAACTAAAAAAGTCCTGAACGAACCTAAGTCTTTTCAGGGGACTCAAACTACCTCTTGACACATTTTTAAGGTTGTAATATAAATTGGTTAAAGATCAGAGATGCCGGGTTAGCTCAGTCGGTAGAGCAGAGGACTGAAAATCCTCGTGTCCGTGGTTCGATTCCGCGACCCGGCACATTGTTTTTCATTCAAGGGCAATTACCATTGCCCTATTTTTTCATCCCTGCCTTCCCCAGGCAGGTTCACCCGTTGGGGGAATAAGGAGGATGGAAATGTTTGTCTCATTGATCCTAAAAGGGGGACCAATTATGATCCCCATCATCGGGTTATCGATTATTGGGCTTGCCCTCATCCTTGAAAGGGTATGGGTTCTGTGGAAGATCAGACTTAACATCGCTCAGTTTGCTCAGGAGGTCTTTCTCCATCTTGAACGGGGGCAATACCAGAAAGCACTAGATAGATGTGAAAAGGTAAGGCATCCCATTGCCGATGTATTTAGATTAGGAATTCTCAACAGAGGTTTGAAGCGGGAGGAGATTGAGGGGATGATGGAAAGGGAAGGGGAGGAACAGATCCAATATTTGGAGCAGTATTTAGGATCCCTATTGATCATAATCGGGGTTGAACCTATGCTCGGATTCCTTGGAACCATCATTGGACTGATAAGGGCCTTTATGGCATGGGAACAGTTAGGGACCAATATCACGGTTAGCGCCTTGGCTGCAGGGATTTATCAGGCCATGGTCACCACCGCAGCGGGCCTTGCCATTGCTATCCCTTATTATATTATTTATCACCTGATTGTTGGAAAAATTAAGAGCCATGCCCAGGAGATGAGTTATTATGGTAATGAATTGATCGATATTATCTTTAGGCCCAAAGAAGGAGGAGTTCGATGAAAATCAAGACCCACAGGGATTCGGTTGTCACATTGGAATCGATTGCCTTTACCGATATTATTTTAAACATTTTTATATTTTTCTTCACCGCCTTCAGTTTAGTCTATACATTTAACCCAATGCGTGAATCTAAGATTATTGTGAAACTTCCAAAGGCAGATATAAAAATACCACCCGATCAGACAGAACCCACCATAATCACCATCAACAGTAGAAATGAAGTCTTTCTCAACAACCGACCGAAAACCCTTACAGAGTTAAGGAAGGAATTGGAAACCCTTCTTACCTTCAATAAAATGAGACCTGTGATTGTCAGGGCTGACAAAAGCGTGGTGATAGATCGAGTGGTACAAGTTCTTGATGTTGCTAAAAATTCTGGGGTAGAAAAACTTGGCATTGCTGTTGAGGAAAAGCCTTCTCCCACAGTGCAAGGCCCTTAAGACCCCCAAAGAAATTTCCTTCAACAATCCAAAACCAACTTAATTGAAAGAAAGGTTTTAAATCCAACCCACTACCAGTTTTTATAAAAAAGACATAGCCATTAAATATTTTGTTAAACTATATGGCTCAACACAGAATTTTGTGGTAGCTTTTCCATGGAGTAAATTGTGACATC
>JBBIRM010000168.1:0-2338 GCA_037441765.1 Deltaproteobacteria bacterium
ATTAACCGACCCGCTTTATAAGATTTTTGGAGATATCCCTGCCCGATTCATATAATTCCCCCTTAAGTGAGGCATTACTTTGGTTGATTTAATTATTTCACTTAACCTAAATTATTCTTAGATCCCTCGGTAAATAGGTTAATAACTCTGCCTCGTTTGAGGTAATCCTCACTATATCCTCGATTCTGACCCCTCCCCATTCTGGGATATAGATTCCAGGTTCAATGGTAAAGACCATCCCTTCTTGGAGACGTTCCTCATTTTCCTTATTGATTATTGGTTCTTCATGGACTGCCAGACCAATACCATGACCTGTTCCATGTCCGAAATATTCATCATATCCACAATTTCGGATATAATCTCTGGCTTCAGCATCCACTTCCCGGATGGTTATCCCTGGACGGGCCTTTTCAATGGCTTTATCATGAGCGTCTTTCACGATCTGATAAATCTTTTTTTGATCTTTGGTTGGATTCCCACAGATTAAGGTCCTCGTTTGGTCAGAATAATATCCCTCAAAACTTGAACCAAAATCGATTAGAACGAAGTCTCCTCTTTCTATTTTTTTTAAACTTGCCCTGCCATGGGGATATGCTGAGCGTTTCCCTGAGGCTACAATCATATCAAAACCCGTGGCCTCCGATCCATCCTTTTTCATAGAAAATTCCATCTCCAGGGCAATCTCCTTCTCTGAAACCCCTTCCTTTGCTATAGATAGAATATGTTCAAAAGCCTTAGAGGCAATGTCGATCGCCTTTCGGATTGAGACAAGTTCCTGTTCATCCTTGATGGCCCTTAGATGTTTTATCTCCTTTTCAAGGGGAATCAGTTCTATCTCGCCAGCCACTCTTTCCTGAAGAGATTTATAGAGGGCAAAAGGAAAATTCAGAGAATCGAATCCAACCCTTTTTAATTTCAACTCGTGAAGTTGAGAGACAATGCCATCTAATTTCTTTTTATAACGGATGATATGGGATGACCTTACCTCCTCCTCAGACCGGGTCCAGTATCTGGAGTCAGTTAAAAAGAGAGATTCCTTCGGGGTTAAGAGGAAGGCCCCCTCACTTCCCGTAAAACCACAGAGGTATCGAATGTTCTCAAGTCCTACAAAGAGGATTCCATCGAGATGGTTGATTTCTAAAACTTTACGACAAGTACTCTGTCGGGTCTCCCATGGGGGATTTTTCATTCACCAATTCTCCGCCTTCGAATATTGGACAACCATTTTTCGAGAAGCCGAATCCTTTCTTCCTTAGAACAGGGTGTGTGAAGATTAGGGGGAGTGGAGGTGTGGAATTGCTCTTTTATTTCTATTATCTTTTTCTGGACTTCTGGGTCAAAGGGGTCTTTTTCGGCAAGCCGTTGGTATATTTCAAAGGCTTCCTGAATATGACCCTGTTGAAGATAAATTTGGGCCAATGTTTTAGTAATAATCTCGCCCATTTGCTTATTCTATTTTGGTCCTTTTTAAGAAATTAAGGAATAATTTTTTGAAAGTCAAGTGTATCAAAAGAGAGTTCTGAAAAAGTCATAGAAAGACTGGGGAGGTAGGGTTCCAAACCCTTCGAATGCGGGCATCAAGAATTTAATTTGCTAACAATCATTTCCACCCCACCTCCCCAGTCTATAAAACTCGTTTTAAATACTTTCTCAGAGATCTCCAAAAGGCACTTCCTAATGCCTCACTGAAGGTGAAATTATATGAATCGGATAGGAATATCTCCGAAAATCCTAAAAACTTTAAAAGCGGTGGTATTGACATAAACCATTTTATACAATAATATTAAACAGTTTTTAGGAGGAAAGAGATGGAGAAAAAATACTTATTTTCACCTGGGCCCACGATGCTACCACCGGAGGTGCAGCTAAAGATGGCTGAACCCATCATGCACCACCGGGAGCCAGAATTTGAGAAGATTTTTGCTGAAATCAGGGATGGACTGAAATATCTTTTTCAAACAAAGAGTGAGGTTTTAATATTTACATCCTCAGGAACTGGCGCAATGGAAGGGGCTGTTTCAAACATCCTCTCTAAGGGGGATAAGGCTTTGGTGGTTCGTGGTGGGAAATTTGGAGAAAGGTGGGGTGAGATATGTCAGGCCTATGGAATCGAGTTTATCCCTATTGATGTGGAATGGGGGAAGGCGGTGGAGCCCAGGTTAGTTCAGAAGAATTTGGAATCCAATCCTTCCATTCGTGCGGTATATACCCAGGCAAGTGAGACATCAACTGGGGTTCGACACCCCATTCAGGAGATGGCTGAGATGATGAAAAAATACGACGATAAAGTCTTAGTCGTAGATGCCATCACAGGGATCGGGGTTTTTAATATTCCAAT
>JBBIRM010000168.1:2348-6427 GCA_037441765.1 Deltaproteobacteria bacterium
CGTATTGGTCAGTGGTTCTCAGAAGGCCTTGATGCTTCCACCAGGTCTTTCTTTTGTAGCGCTAAGTGAAAAGGCCTGGGGGCTGGTGGAGAGATCAGATCTACCAAAATACTATTTCGATTTTAAAAAGGAGTTAAAGTCGACAAAGAAGAATCAAAGTTCCTATACCCCTGCCATTTCCCTGTTTGTGGGGTTGAGAGAGACGCTTCGGATGATTCAAAAAGAGGGTCTTGAGGCGCTTTTCCGTAGGCATGAGAAACTGGCCAGAGCCACGAGGGAGGCTGTCAAAGCACTGGGGCTCGAGCTATATGCGCCTGATTCCCCGAGCAATGCTGTCACCGCTGTCAAAATCCCTGAAGGGATAGATGGGGAGAGACTGAAAGACCTCTTTTTTGAAAGATTTGGGATTACAGTAGCGGAAGGCCAGGATCGTGCTAAGGGCAAAATCATTCGCATTGCCCATCTTGGATATTACGAGAGATTGGATATGGTCATGGTCATCTCCGCCCTTGAGATGCTTCTTAAGGAAATGGGACACAGGTTTGAATTGGGCTCTGGGGTAAGAAGGCTGGAAGAAGTCTTTATGGAGGACTAAAAAAATTTTGAGGGCATGAAAATGGAAGAGATAAAGAAGGTATTGGTCAGCGATCCTCTGTCTCCAAAGGGATTGGAGATTCTTAGGAAGGTTGAGAACTTGAAAGTTGATCTCAAGCCAGGTCTTACGCCAGAAGAGTTAAAGAGGATCCTGCCAGAATATGATGCGATAATCATCCGGAGCGAGACGAAGTTAAATGCAGATCTGATCGAAGCAGGCAGTAGGCTTAAGGTGATAGGAAGGGCCGGGATCGGGCTGGACAATGTTGACCTTGCGGTCGCCACCCGAAAGGGAATCGTGGTGATGAACACCCCTCAGGAGAATGCCATTGCAGCAGCAGAACATACCATAGGTCTAATGCTCTCTATCTCGAGAAAAATTCCACAGGCTACTGCATCAATGAAGGCAGGCAAATGGGAAAAGAAGAAGTTTTTAGGGTTGGAACTCTACAATAAGACCCTTGGGATTATTGGTATCGGAATGATCGGAACAATTGTTGCTGACCGGGCCAGAGGGTTGAAGATGAAGGTGATTGCCTATGATCCCTACCTCACAAGAGAGATCGCAGAGAAGAAGGGGGTTGAGTTAGTCTCCTTTGATGAACTTTTAAGCAGGTCTGACTTCATCACCATCCATACCCCCTTAACCAATGAAACCCGAAACCTGATTAATAAAGATGTTTTTAAAAAGATGAAGGATGGGGTAATTCTGATCAATTGTGCCAGAGGAGGGATTGTTAATGAAAAAGATCTTTACGAGGCAATTAAAGAGGGAAAGGTAGCAGGTGCGGCATTAGATGTCTTTGAAAAAGAGCCTGCGATTGGTAATCCCTTGATGGAACTTGAGGAGGTCATTGGCACACCACATTTGGGGGCTGCCACGGCCGAGGCCCAGGAGAATGTATCGATCGCTATTGCTGAACAGGTTAGAGATTACATTTTATATGGAGAAGCCAGAAATGCAGTCAATCTGCCGATGGTAAGCCCGGATATCCTTCCAATTTTAAGGCCCTATCTCAAATTGGGAGAGAAATTGGGAAGTTTTCTTAGCCAGATCTCAAATTACGCAATTGAGGAGGTTTCGATTGAGTATCACGGAGAGGTAATTGAATATGGGACCAAACCAATTACCACTTCTATTTTGAAAGGTCTCCTCACCCCCTTTGTTGGCGAGACTGTAAACTTTGTTAATGCTCAGGTGATGGCCAGAGAGAGGGGAATTAAGATTACAGAATCCATTCACACGAAGGCAGAGGATTTTGCCAGCTTGATCGGGATTACTGCAAGATCAAAAATGGAGGAAAATTATATTGCAGGAACCCTCTTTGGAAAAAAGGAGTTAAGGATCGTTAAATTTAATGATTTTTTCATCGAGGCCATTCCTGAAGGGCACATTCTCCTGGTCAGTAATTATGATCGCCCTGGAGTAATTGGTAATATTGGAACTACCTTAGGAAGCAGGAATATCAATATTGCTACCATGCAATTCGGTCGTGATCGAATGGGTGGAAATGCAATCTCGCTCCTTCATTTGGATGCTCCATTACCACCAGGGGTGTTGGGCGAAATCTTGAGATTACCCAATATCATTACTGTCCGTGAGATCACCCTTTAAGGAAGAGGTTGGGGATTTAAAAACTCTTTTCGGGGCAATTTAAGTTTATCAAAGGGAAGGGATTAAGGAAGAAGGTATGGCCAGTATTGTCATCGTAGGTGCCCAATGGGGTGATGAGGGGAAAGGAAAGGTTGTTGACCTTTTAACCCAGTATGCAGATATCGTGGTTCGATTTCAAGGAGGGAATAATGCAGGTCATACAATCGTCTTAGAAGGAGAAAAGTTTATATTTCATCTCATCCCTTCAGGCATTCTCTACGAAAATAAAATTTGTATCATTGGAAGCGGAGTGGTGTTAGACCCCTCTGTCTTGGTCAAAGAGATTGAGGAGGTGAAAAAGAGGGGGTTTTTTAAGAACGATTCTCAACTGATGATCAGTGAGGAGGCCCACCTCATCCTTCCCTATCATCGAAGAATCGATATTGCCCGAGACCGAATTTTCAAAATCGGAACGACAGGCAGGGGGATCGGTCCTGCCTATGAGGATAAGGTCGCCAGATGTGGGATTCGAATGGTTGACCTTCTGGATGAAAAGGTGTTTCGGAAGAAATTGGAAGATAACCTCGTCCAGAAGAACCTCTACCTCGTCAACGTCTTGAAGGAGGAGGGGTTTGAAGTTTCGGAGATATTCAATGAATATGTTCAATATAAAGAGAAACTGGGAAAATATGTGAGGGATACCTCCTCGGTCCTTCATGAGGAAATCCAAAAAGGAAGACATATTCTCTTTGAGGGTGCTCAGGGGGCTTTGTTAGACGTGGATCATGGCACCTATCCCTATGTCACCTCCTCTAACACTGTTGCTGGAAATGCCTGCTCGGGTTCGGGTATTGGTCCTACCATGATTAATTCAGTGGTGGGGGTGGCAAAGGCTTATACGACAAGGGTTGGAGAAGGTCCATTCCCTACGGAACTTAAGAATTCCCTTGGCGAGAGGATACGGGAAAGAGGAGGGGAATACGGAGCCACCACAGGGAGGCCAAGACGTTGTGGTTGGTTTGATAGTGTTGTAG
Source organism: Deltaproteobacteria bacterium (assembly GCA_037441765.1). Taxonomy (GTDB): domain Bacteria; phylum Desulfobacterota; class BSN033; order BSN033; family UBA1163; genus JBBIRM01. The sequence goes on from JBBIRM010000168.1 coordinate 5,571, forward strand.
TCAATCATTCCATCAGGATCAATGGGATTCGTGAAATGGCGATTACCAAATTGGATGTTTTAAATGAGTTTGAAAAGATAAACCTCTGCGTTGGATATAGAGTGAACGGGAGGATTATTCATCATGTTCCTTCAAATATTGAGATCTTAAAATATTCTGATCGTGTCTATGAAGAATTAGAAGGATTTCAATCGTAGATTAGGTGTGCAAGGAATTTTTCAGACCTCCCATCTAAAGCAAGACGTTATATTCGGAGGATTGAGGAGTTGACCAGGACAAAGATTTCGATCATCTCTGTTGGCTCCGAGCGAAAGGAGACAATCGAGATCAGAAATCCCTTCTCGGAAGCCTATTTAAAAAATCACCCTTAATCCCATTTTGCTAAATGGGAAACGCCATCTCCTCCCTTTAACAAAGGGAGGCTGGAAGGGATTTTGAAAAGATTTTCAAAAAATAAATTGTTACATTTTAAGATGAGGGTTCGGCAAGCCAGAGGGGCTTGCCCTACAAGAAATTAAACGGATAGTAATCCCTCACTTAAGGGAGGATTATATGAATCGGGCAGGGATATCTCTAAAAATCTTATATAGCGGGTCGGTTAATAGAATGTCTTATGAAAGGAATTTTATCTAAGGAGATGGTAGCCTTTTCAATACTCAAGGGATTCTGTAGTGAGGGAGCACTCAAAGGTTTCCGCTATAAGATTTTCTCCGACATCCCTACCCGATTCCCCGGATGAGTGAGGTGTTACAACAGATCTCATAGAGATCTCTGAAAAAGTCATAAAAAGACTGGGGAGGTAGGGTTCCAAACCCTTCGAATGCGGGCGTTGAGAAGTTAATTTGCTAACAATCGTT
>JBBIRM010000169.1:0-6396 GCA_037441765.1 Deltaproteobacteria bacterium
TTAAAGATTATATCGGTCTTCCAAAAGAGAATATGTATCAATCGCTTCACACCACAGTCATCGGTCCCTATGGGGAGAGGATCGAGATCCAGATTCGAACTCACGAGATGCATAGGATTGCAGAAGAAGGGATTGCCGCCCATTGGAAGTACAAAGAAGGAAGTGCCTTTGAAGAAGCGGATAAACGCTTCTCCTGGTTAAGACAGCTTCTCGAGTGGCAACGTGACTTGAAGGATAATACAGAATTTATTGAGAGTGTAAAAGTGGATCTCTTTCCCAATGAGGTCTATATCTTCACTCCTAAGGGGGCAGTGAAACAGTTTCCGGTTGGAGCTACCCCCATCGATTTTGCCTACAGCATCCATTCCGATATTGGTAATCACTGCATGGGGGCCAAGGTCAACGGAAAGATGGTCCCCCTAAGATATGAATTAAAAAGTGGAGATACGGTTGAGATCATCACCTCTCCCAATGCAAAACCAAGTAAGGATTGGCTCAAATTTGTTAAGACCTCAAGGGCTAAGACAAAGATTCGACAATGGTTTATTCAAGAAGAGAGAGAAAAATCGATCAGCCTTGGAAAAGAGATCCTTGATAAAGAACTTAGAAAGTATAACCTCCAACAGGCGAAATTAATCAAATCAGGAGAGTTGGCCAAGGTGGCAAGTGAATTCAGTTTCCAAGAGGTGGAAGATCTTATCGCTGCATTGGGTTATGGAAAGTTGACTGCAAACCAGGTCATTGGGAAACTTCTACCCCAAGAGAAATTAGAACAACAGAAAGGGGAACTGGAGGAAGGTCGTCTCAAACGTCTACTGAAAAAGATCACCCGAGGCCCAAAAGATGCCCTCCTCATCAAAGGAGTTGATAATGTCATGGTTCGTTATGCGGGGTGTTGCAACCCTGTCCCTGGAGACAAGGTTATCGGATTTATCACCCGAGGGAGAGGGGTTACGATCCACACGGCCGATTGTCAGAATGTTATGGATGATGACCCGAACAGGAGGGTTGAGGTGGAATGGGACTCGACAAAAGAATATATTTACCCTGTCAGAATCCGTATATTTTCGGAGGATAAAAAGGGGTTGCTGGCTGAGATCAGCGCTTCCCTTACTGCAAATGATGCCAATATTACCAATGCAAGGATTGATACGACCGATGATAAGAAGGCGATCGGCACCTTCGAAGTCGAAATACGTGACCTCAATCATCTCAATAGGGGCATAAAGACCCTCGAAAGGATTAAAGGGATATATCGAGTGGAAAGATTGAGGGTTCAAACCGAGGGGGCAGAGAGTTAAGAATAGCTCAGGCTGCCTTGGTGACAAGCCCTGAACGGAGGCACCTTGAACAGACCTTTACTCGCATGGTCCTTCCCTCTTTGATAATCTTTATCTTATGAAGGTTGGGGTACCAGACCTTCCGAGTCTTATTATTGGCGTGGCTCACATTATGCCCCACCACAGGACCCTTCCCGCAGATTTCACATAACTTTGCCATATTTAAACCACAAAACAATTTTTTTAACTAAATAACATGGCAAAATTCTATTTTCAAGTATTATTGATGGGAGCATTAAATAAATTACATCTTGATGAGGGTTCGGCAAGCCACAAGGGCTTGCCCTACGAGAAATTAAACGAATCTCAAACGTAGGGCAAGGGCTTGTCCCTTGCCCCAATTGGTTTCATTTCTTATATTGAATTACGACACATTAAAAGGAGGATTAAAATTGACTTCTTGCCCTTAGTAAATCTATAATTAACGCCATCTTTTATTTTTCGCCTTTTTTGAGAAGAAGAGACTTCTGAAAAAGTAGAGTTAACAATTTTTTGTAGGGCAAGCCTTTAGGCCTGCATCATTCATTTAAGGCAAGGCAGAAGCATTGCCTTACAACATTCGGTTACGGCTTAAAAAATTTCAAATATTTTTGGGAGGGAATTTAAAACGAGCGTATGATGAAAAGGAAAAAGAGAATTGCTATTCTTACTGGTGGTGGAGATTGCCCCGGGATTAATGCTGTGATAAGAGCCATTACAAAGAAGGCCATCCTTGAAGCAAACATGGAAGTCATAGGAGTTGAGGATGGCTACCATGGCATGGTGGAGAATCGATATCGAGTCCTTCGCTACGATGATGTCTCTGGAATCCTAACCCTCGGTGGGACAATCCTTGGAACTTCGAAGATTGCCAATCCCTATCGATACCCGATTAAAGATAAAGGGAAGTTAAGGTTTAAGGATCTCTCTAAGGAAGCCCTTAAAAATCTAAGCAACCTTGGCATAGAAGCCCTCATCTGTATTGGTGGGGATGGCACACTTGGTATCGCCTATCAACTTTATAGGGATGGGATTCCTGTCGTCGGTGTTCCAAAAACGATCGACAATGACCTTAGAGGAACAGATATCACCTTTGGTTTTGAATCTGCAGTATCCATCGCTACCGAAGGAATAGATAGAATCCACACAACTGCTCAATCCCATCATCGCGTGATGATAATCGAGGTAATGGGACATCGGGCAGGATGGCTGGCACTCTATTCTGGGGTGGCAGGAGGAGGGGATATCATCCTTATTCCAGAAATCCCTTATGACATCGATCTCGTCGCTGAAAAAGTGGTGGAGCGGAATAGGAAGGGTAAACGGTTTAGCATTGTGGTGGTGGCTGAGGGGGCAAGGTCTAAGGGAGGGGAATTGGTGATCCAGAGGATCGTTAAGGAAAGTTCTGATCCCATCCGTCTTGGGGGAATAGGTTTCGTATTAGGTGAACAGATTGAGAAGAAAACAGGGCTTGAAACCAGAACCGTTGTGATGGGGCATCTTTTAAGAGGGGGAACACCAACCCCTTTTGATCGAGTCCTCGCTACAAGGCTTGGTACCAAGGCCCTGGATTTAGTAAAGGAAGGAATGTTTGGATTTATGGTTGCCATCAAAGGAGAGGCCATTTCTCATTTCCCATTAAAAGAGGTGGCCAAAGGAATAAAAAGAGTTCCAAGAAATCATCCATTAATTAAAGTGGCCCGTTCAGTGGGTACATCCTTTGGAGATTGAAAAATAGAAATAATCCTCTAAAAAAGTTACTATGAAAACTTCCGCGAATCTTTTTAAAAAAAATAAATACGTTCTTATTCCGATTTCTCTTTTCTTAATCACCTCTCTATTTATTCCGAACCTTCAGGCCACCCCTGAATATGCGGAACGAACAAACTTTGGCTGTCTCAGATGTCATGAAGACCCTATGGGTGGAAAACTTACAAAGGCAGGAGAGGAGTTCAGGGACGATCTCAAACGAGAAGGTCTCTACCGCCCTTTGAAGACCTATCAAAAGATTGTCCGTTTGATCATCGGTTATCTTCACCTTCTTACAGCCATAGCCTGGTTCGGGACTATTCTCTATGTCCATATCCTATTAAAACCGGCCTATGCGGCAAAAGGACTTCCAAAAGGAGAGTTAATCTTAGGGTGGGTTGGAATCGTCCTTCTGACGGTAACAGGTATTCTTCTTACTATTTCACGGATTCCAAGCTGGGAGGCCTTCTTTAAGACGAGGTTTGGAATCCTACTGGGTATAAAGATTCTTTTATTTTCAATTATGGTCACCTCCGCAATCATTGTGACATTTATTATCGGGCCTAAATTGAGGGGAAAAACTGCCAGGCCCATAATCGAGAAAAAGTCAAAATATACTATTGAAGAACTCTCCCGCTTTGATGGACGCGAAAAACGGCCTTCCTATATCGCCTATAAAGGTAAAATTTATGATGTCAGTTCGAGCAAGTTCTGGGTAGAAGGCGACCATGTGAGAAAACATCTGGCTGGAAATGATCTAACAGAAGCAATTAAAACAGCACCTCACGGAGAGGAAAAGGTCTTCCAGATGCCTCTGGTTGGAGAGCTCTTGCCAGCAGGAGCAAAAATTGAAAAATCAGGACCTGAAAAACTCTTCTATTTTATGGCTTACATGAACCTAATTTTTGTCTTTCTCATTACGTTTATTATCAGCCTATGGCGCTGGTAGAGAGAAAAAAATCATATATAGATATATCCTAATTAAATCGACCTTACATCTTTTCCTTCAATTCCATGGCCTCGGAGACTAACTGGATGACCTGATCGAACTCAAATGGCTTACAGACAACCAGATCAATCCCGTTCTCATTCATCCTTTCCCTATTCAACTCCATTCCCCACCCTGTGATCATCGCCACTGGGACCTTCGGATCGATCCCCTTTAGGGTTCTTCCCACCTCCCAACCCGAAATCTTTGGCATCCCAAGGTCAGTAAAGACAAGATCGAATTTCTCATTTTTAAATCGCTCAATCCCCTCCTCACCATCTGAGGCAACCACCACCTGATGGCCCTTGGCCCTCAACATCTTCGAGAGAATCTCTCTGACAGAACTCTCATCATCGATCACAAGGATCTTCGCAGAGGGTGCCTCTTGGGGAATAGGTTTATCCTCTTTTTCCTTCTTCTCCTCTTCATATCCAATGGGGAGATGAATGATGAAGGTAGTCCCCTTCCCAACCTCGCTCTCAATGAGGATCTCTCCTCCATGCCGTTTGACAATCCCAAACGAAACGCTCATTCCAAGGCCAGAATTGGTCACCCCTTTGGTCGTGAAAAATGGGTCAAAAATTCTCTTTTTAACCTCATCGGTCATCCCGATCCCTGTATCGGCAATCCTCATCTCAACCCATTCATCCGTCTGGGGGTGAGTGGAAATTGTAATCTTTCCTCCCCGAGGCATGGCATCCACTGCATTAAAAATAATATTGGTTAAAACCTCCCTCAATTCAGAAGGGTTTCCCATGATCAAGGGAATCTCTGACAATTGGTGGATGCATTCTATTTGAATCCCTCTTTCCTGGGCTTGATCCTTCCATCTGGGTTGGGTGATCGCTATCACATCCTTGATCAGGTCGTTAAGAGAAAGAAGGGTAAATTCTTTATCCCTTCTCATCCCGGTAAATTCTTGAATCCTTCGGACGGTCTCTGCCCCATCCTTGGCAGAGCGTTCAATTGTCCTCAGCCGTTCACGAATCTCATCTCCGCTGAGGTGGTCTAATTGATGAAGGAGGAGTTGAATGTTTCCGAGGATGACCGCCAAAACATTATTGAAATCGTGAGCCACTCCGCTTGCCATCTCACCCATGGCCCTTAACTTTTCAGCCTGAATGATCTGATCCTGAGCCTGTTTCAAATCTTGAAGGGTCTGCTTAAGATCGGAGAAGAGTTGAGCATTCTCAATCGAAATGCTCATCTGGCTGGCAAAGGAGGAGAGGACTCTCAGATCCTCCTGATCGAAACCCCTCGGTTCAACCGTCTCAATATTCAGCACCCCAATTACCTCATCCCTTACCTTGAGAGGGAAGGCAGCCTCTGATTGGACTTCTGGAGAAAGATTGATATAATGGATATCCTTTGACACCTCAGGCGCATAATAGGGCTCACCTGTCTTTGCTACCTGACCAACAATCCCGTCCACTCCTACCTTAAATCTTCTGTCCTTAACCTCTTCAGGATTCCTTCCGATCACCTGTCTTATATATAGTTCGTCCCGCTCCTTGTCTAAAAGGAGGATGGAGCAGATGGCATAGCCCCATCGCTCTTTAAGAATTTCCAGGGACTTTTTTAGAAGTTCATCGAGGTCAAGGGTAGAGGAAAGAGTCTTTCCTACCTCATGAAGGATCGTCAATTGTTTAATCTTCGCCAAGGACTCTTCATAGAGTATTGCATTTCCAATGGCAATGGCTGCCTGATTGGCAAAGTTGAAAAGGAGATCGATCTCTTTTTGTTCAAAATGTTTATCCGGATTTGTCGTTCCAACAGCCATTGCACCAATGACCATTTCTCTTACGATCAAGGGAACGCCCACTACTTCTTTAAAATGGTAGTCCTCTAACTCCCTCCGCCGATTTGGATGATGCTCATAATCTGAATAAAGGACCGGCACCTTTCTTCTCAATACATCCGCTAAGACCCCCTGAATGGATGGGTTTATTTCTGTCCCGATCAGAGATTCCGGTAAACCGTGGACAATGGCAATGGAGTAATTCTGTCTCTGATCGTTCCAGAGTGCAATGTCTCCTCCCTTAACCTCTAAGAGGTTGACTGCGCTTTCAATGATCTTTTGAAGAATAACTTTTAATTCGAGTCGGGATGCAATCTCCTGACTGATGGAGTAGAGGGTTGTCTGTTCTTTCAAGCGCTTCACATTCTCAGTATAGAGGAAGGCCCTCTCCATCGCCCCACTTATGATTTGACCGATGGAATTATAAAGATTCTTCTCAAAGTGAGTGTATCGATAAACTTCCTTCCTGGCGATGTTTATAGTTCCATAGATTCTGTCTCTTGATTTCAATGGAATTACCGCAAGGGACTTCAACCCCTCCT
>JBBIRM010000170.1:0-6358 GCA_037441765.1 Deltaproteobacteria bacterium
ATTAGAAGGAACCACCCTTACTATTTTTGGAGTCAATTTCATTACTACTAACAATTTTGCAAATGGGAAAGTCGAAAAGTCCGGGGCGGAGCCACGCAGTGAGTTATTCACAGGGTGGTACCCGAGGCAGGCAAGAGATTCAAGATTTTACCCTTCGGGCCGCCCACTCTTTAAGGCGCTGGGCTAAAATCTCTCTCCTCTCTACCCCCTATGGATAACTCTTCGGAACATGTAGATCACGTACTTTTCGAACAAAGCCTAATTCTTAAATAACCTCTCAAAAATTTTTCTTGACAAACTGTAAAAATTATATTAATTGTAAAAAAAGAAAAAATTGCAAAGGAGTAAAAAATGGAAATTTTAACCGTATCTCAGGCAAGTAAGTATTGTAAGGTTTCTCCAAAGACAATCATTAACTGGATTGAGGCAGGGCATCTCAAAGCCTATAAAACAGTAGGAGGGCATAGAAGAATTAAAAAGGAGGATCTGGATCAATTCCTCAAAGAGAAAGGAATGCCTCTACCAGAGGAACCAAAGGTAGAGGAGAGGAAGAAGATTCTCGTAGTCGATGACGACAAGATTATTGTGGAGACAATTGTTCAGGCCCTTGAAGAAGATGAATATGGATATGAGATGATCTCCGCCTCAGATGGTTTTGAGGCAGGTCTTCAAGTCAGTCATTTCAAGCCCGATCTTCTCATCCTCGATATTATGATGCCTGACATAAATGGGTATGAAGTCTGTCAGAAGATCAAATCAAATCCCGAAACCAAGGATACGAAGATCATCGTCCTCTCAGCCTATCTTGACGACGAAGCCTTTAAACAGATGAAGGAATATGGTGCGGATGCCTGTTTTTCAAAACCCCTTCCTCTTGAACAATTAAAATATGAAGTGGCCAAACTGTTAGGTCTGAAAAAGTAGGAGCGAAAAGAGATCTTTAACATTTTATAATTAGAGGAGAGCCCTATGAAGTTAGAAGAGAGTTTAAAAAAGAAGAAGTTTGTTGTCACCTCAGAAATTCAGCCCCCCATTGGAACAGGCATTCAGGATCTTATTCGAAATGTTGAACGAATTAAGGGAAGGATGGACGCTCTGACAGTACCAGAATTGAAGATTGAAGGACTGGTTACAGATACCATGGGAACATGTCGGGCCTTAAAGGAACAGAAATTTGAACCAATCCTTCAGACCACCTGTCGGGAAAAAAGCCGAATCGATATTCAAGAACATCTGCTACGGGCTTCAGAGTCAGGTATAGAAAATATCCTTACCTTTACCGAAGATTATCGAATCACCGGAGATAGTCTCCTGGAAATCATGTTCTTTCATGTCGATTCCGGAAAACTCTTCTCTGTCCTTGAGAACCTTAGAGAAGGACATGATATTTCTGGGAAGGAGATTCCCATTAAACCGAAGTTCTGTGTAGGATCAGGAATCGATTCCAGTTGGGGAAAGAAGGTCCCTGATCTTGAGTTAAAGGAGATGGAAGAATTAGCAAACTTAGGGACAGAATATTTTCTGACAACCCCTGTCTTTGATCTCGATTCCTTCCATCAATTTATGAAAAGGGTAGGACCGATTCAAGTCCCTGTCATCGCTGAGGTGATCCTGGTGAGGTCGGCAGAGATGGGTCTCTTTCTCAACAAACATGTGAAGGCAGGGCTTGTGCCCAATCATATCATCGAAAAACTGGCTAAAGCACCTGATAAGGAACAGGCCAGCATCGAAATCATCAGTGATCTGGTAAAAGGACTTAAGGAACTCTGCCAGGGGGTTCATTTTATACCTATTGGCGCTGAGGATAGAATATCAAAATACCTGGATGCATTAAAAATTTAATCTCTAAAATTTATGGAAAAATATTTAAAAATTTTTCACTCATAACCGAATTTTGTATGGCAAGGTTTTAGCCTTGCCTTTGAAATCAATGAACGATCCGAGAGGAATCACATGGGAGATAAGATTGGTTCTGTATTAGTCGTGGGGGGAGGAATCGCCGGGGTTCAAGCCGCTCTGGATCTTGCCAATTCAGGAATCAAAGTTTACCTATTGGAGCGTGCCCCGGCGATAGGTGGGAAGATGGCCCAATTGGACAAAACCTTCCCTACGAATGATTGTGCCATGTGTATCGTCTCCCCAAAACTGGTAGAAGCGGGACGCCATCTTAATATAGAGATTCTAACAAATTCAGATCTGGTCTCTCTGAAAGGGGAGGCAGGACATTTTAAGGCAAAAGTTCGAAGACGCCCTCGCTATGTTGATATGCAGAAATGCACAAGTTGCAATGATTGTACTGAAGTCTGCCCCATCCTTTTACCCAACGAATTTAACGAGGGCTTAGATCAGCGAAAAGCTATTTACCGTCCTTATCCCCAAGCAGTTCCCAATACCTTTCTTGTTACCAAAAGGGGAACCAGCCCTTGTAAGGCCACCTGTCCGGCGGAGACAAGCGCCCAGGGCTACATTGCATTGATCCAAGCAGGTCGTTATAAAGAGGCCCTTGATGTAGTAAAAGAATATAATCCCTTCCCTGCCTCTGTGGGGCGTGTTTGTAACCATCCTTGTGAAGAGAAATGCAATCGTGGAAAACTGGATAGCCCTGTTGCGATCTGCAGTCTTAAGCGTTTTGTAGCGGATTGGGTCTATGAACATCGCGAGGAGTTGAATAAAGAAGAGGTCAAAACCGATCTGAAAACATTGCCTGAAGAAATCGAGAGACCAAAGGCAAGAGTGGCCATTGTTGGCGCTGGACCTGCAGGACTGAGTTGTGCTCACCAACTCTCACGAATGGGTTATCAAGTTACAATTTTCGAAGCCCTTCCAGTTGCAGGTGGAATGATGAGGGTGGGAATTCCATCCTATCGGCTTCCCAGGGATGTCCTTCAGAGAGAAATCGATGAGATTATCAAACATCCAAATGTCGAATTAAAATTAAATACACCTATTCGAAATATCAATAGTCTCTTTGATGCAGGTTATTCTGCTATCTTTCTTGCCATTGGAGCCCATGAGCCCCAGAAATTGGGCATCCCAGGAGAGGATGCCTTAGGAGTGCATCACGGGGTACCCTTTCTACAGGGTGTCAGTTTGGCTGAAAGGCATGGCATCACGGAGGGATTTGAGGATCGCTTCATCATCGCATTTGGCATTCCAATCGCCCCTAAAGTTGGGGAAAAGACAGTCGTCATTGGCGGCGGAAATGTAGCCATGGATTCTGCAAGGACTGCCTTAAGATTGGGTGCTAAGGAAGTAACCATTCTCTACCGACGTTCTCGCGATGAGATGCCTGCCAATTCGTGGGAGATAGAGGCTGCTGAAAAAGAGGGGATTAAGATTCAAATCCTCACCGCCCCTGTAGAGGTCGTGGTGGAAAAAGGTCGTGTTAAAGGGATTAAATGTGTGAAGATCGAATTGGGAGAACCTGACTCTTCAGGTCGAAGAAGGCCCATCCCCATCAAAGGTTCAGAATTCGTGATCCCTGCAGATACGATGATTGCTGCTGTAGCCCAGGCCCCTGAAATCTCCTTCCTAGATGAAACACATGGTCTTGAAGTAACACCCAAAGGAACGTTTGCTGTAGATCCATTGACCCTCGCTACCAACCGGCTAGGAGTGTTTGCTGGAGGAGATGTGGCCAGGGGGCCATGGATATTAATTCAGGCAATAGCGGATGGTAGAAGGGGAGCCCTTTCGATTGACCGTTATTTAAGAGGTCTCCCTCTGCTTTCTCCAAGAGAGCAGATTCCCCTTCCTGTGGTTGATATGACACGGGAAGAGATCGATCAGATGATAGAGGAGGGCAAAGTAAATTTAGCACCGAGGATCACCGTCCCTGAACTCCCGGAGAAAGAAAGGATTAAAGACTTTAGAGAAGTGGAGTTGGTCCTGACCGAAGAACAGGCTAAAGAGGAGGCATCCCGATGTCTCGGATGTGGAATCTGTTCTGAATGCCACCTCTGTGTCCAGGTTTGCAAGAGAGAAGCGATCGACCACCAGCAGGCAGAAGAGATGCAAGAATTTGAGGTTGGTTCTGTCATCCTCGCTCCTGGCTATGCCCTATATCAACCTGAACTTTCTCCTGAACTTGGGTATGGCCGTTACCCAAATGTGGTAACCAGCATGGAGTTCGAGAGAATGCTAAGTGCTTCAGGTCCCTGGGGAGGGCATATCACTCGCCGCTCTGCGGATCATCGAGAACCAAAGAAGATTGCATTTCTTCAATGTGTTGGCTCAAGGGAAAAAGAGCACGACTATTGTAGCTCTGTCTGTTGTATGTATGCTACTAAAGAGGCTATGCTCGCCATGGAGCATATCCCAGGGGTTGAGATCAAAATCTTCCAGATGGATATGAGGGCCTTTGGGAAGGGATTTGATGCTTACTTCGAAAGAGGGAAGAAAAGTGGTATCCAATATATTCCCTGTCGTATCTCTGGCCTCGAAGAAGATCCCCTTACTAAAAATATCATCATTCGATATGAAGACCTGGAGGGGGGACCAGCCATTAAAGAGGAAGAGGTGGACATGGTCGTTTTAAGCATTGGGATGTCTGCCCTTCCTGATATCGAGGAGTTAGCCAATGCTTCAGGGATTAAATTGAATGAATATCAGTTCTGTTTAACCAAAGAGTTTCATCCTTTGGAGACAAGCCGACCAGGCGTCTTTGCCTCAGGCTGTTTCACAGAACCAAAGGATATTCCTGATAGCGTGATCCAAGCCAGTGGAGCAGCCGCCAAGGCATTATCCGTCATTGGGGAAGCCCGTGGGACCCTTGTCCGGAAGAAAGAATATCCACCTGAAAGAGAGGTGACCCCGCATGATGAGCCACGTATCGGCGTCTTCATCTGTAGTTGTGGCACGAACATTGCTGGAACAGTAGATGTGAAGGCAGTTGTAGAATATGCCCAATCCCTTTCAGGAGTGGTCCATGCCGAGAATACTATCTACACCTGTTCGGCAGACTCTTTGAAATTGATCCAAGAGAGGGTTCAGGAGTTGAATTTAAATAGAGTCGTGGTCGCCTCTTGTACACCAAGGACTCATGAGCCCCTGTTCCGGGATACAATCCGTGAGGTGGGTCTCAATCCTTACCTCTTTGAGATGGCCAATATTCGGGACCAGTGTTCCTGGGTTCATATGGGCCAGAAGGAAGAGGCGACTGAAAAGGCAAAGGACCTTGTTCGAATGGCAATCGCCTGTTCAAGGAACTTAGAACCCCTTCATGAAGTCCCAAGAACCATCTCACATGACTGTCTGGTGGTAGGAGGTGGAGTGGGAGGGATGATAGCCTCCCTAAGCTTAGCAGAACAGGGTTTTTCTGTATACTTAGTTGAAAGGGATAAAGAACTGGGTGGAAGGGTTAAAGAAATCTTCTATACCGGAGATAGCGATGATCCTCAAATCTTCTTAAGAGATTTAATTAGCCGTACTGAATCCCATCCAAGAATTGAAGTTCTAAAGAACTCACAAGTGATAGACCATGAAGGCTCCCCTGGAAATTTCAAAACAACTGTCACCAATGGCCTAACACAGAGGGTCATTGAACATGGGGTGGCAATCATCGCCACAGGTGGAAAGGAGTATCGTGGTAAGGCCTACCATTTGGGTGAGGATCCAAGGGTGATCACCCAAGGTGATCTTGAGAGACTGATCTTCTCATCCGATCCCTCACTTTCTAAGGTAAAATCGATAGTTATGATTCAATGTGTTGGTCCTTGGGATGAAGACCCTTCCAGGTCTTTTTATTGCAGTCGAATCTGCTGTAGTGTTGCCATTAAAAACGCAATTAAGATGAAGGATCTTTATCCTGAAGTTTCTGTGATCATCCTTTATAAAGATATGAGAACTTATGGATTTAAAGAGGCCTCCTATACGAAGGCAAGAGAAAAGGGAATTCTCTTTGTTCGATTCGATGATGCAAAGAAACCTCTGGTCTCTCTCTCCAACGGAGGGTTATCAGTTCAGATAGAAGACCCTATGCTTCATTTACCTCTCACATTTCAACCTGATCTGCTCGTCCTCTCAGAGGCAGTGGTTCCAAATGATGGAAGTAAAGAGCTGGCCAATCTCTTTAAGTTTCCGCTGACCCTTGATGGTTTCTTCTTAGAAGCCCATCTCAAATTAAGGCCAGTCGATTTTGCAACAGACGGAGTTTACCTGTGTGGAATGGCTCATTATCCAAAAACGATCAATGAGACAATTGCTCAGGCCGAGGCATCCTCTGCACGTGCAGCCACCATTCTCTCTCAAGAAGTACTTCAGGTGGGGGGTGTGGTGGCGGTAGTGGATGGGGAGAGGTGTGCTGCATGTTTGACCTGTGTGAGGGTATGTCCTTATAGTGTGCCTGTGATAAATTCGA
>JBBIRM010000171.1:0-6341 GCA_037441765.1 Deltaproteobacteria bacterium
AGTTTAAGGGAATTTAGGTGGTGTTTTATTCTATCCTGGTATATAATAAATAGGGCCAAAATGAGATTTGTCGTCCACGAACACCATGCCACACATCTTCATTACGATTTCAGGCTTGAGATTTCAGGGGTTCTCAAATCCTGGGCCATCCCCAAAGGCCCTTCCATGAACCCTTCTGAAAAAAGACTGGCAGTCATGGTGGAGGATCACCCTCTTGAATATGGTGATTTTGAGGGGATTATTCCCCAAGGCTATTATGGAGCGGGCCCGGTTCTCATCTGGGACTCGGGGGAATTTCAGCCTGAGGGAGATCCAGAATCTGGAATTAAAGAGGGAAAACTACGCTTCACTTTAAAAGGGAAGAAACTGAAGGGTTCATTCTCACTCGTATTGATGAAAGGAAGAGGGAGTGGGAAGGAATGGCTTCTTATCAAGTCCCAGGATCCCTTTGCCCAAAAGGACTGGAAGGTGAAAGAGGAATTGACACATGCGAAAATGAAAAAACTTACAGAAAAGATCCCACCTTGTGAAACCTCCTGATTTTATATAAGAAGATTTTAAACTCTACCCTCCTAAAAAGGGAACATTTTTAATCTTGATGTTTCTTAATATCAAAATCTAATCCTCAACCCTATATTCGAAACGGCCTTCAGCATTGAAAAAGAGGGAGTTGTGTTTGAATCTTTCTTCTTACAAATACCTTCGCTCTTGCTAAACTGCAAAGATCTCCCTTAAGATCAGGATTCTTGCACTGACAGATGAAGGTTTTGATCCCAAAAGATTCGGCGATCCTATTAATCTTTTGATATCCTTTTTCACGAACGATCCGCGGAAGAAGTTTGGTCATTGTAGAAGAACCGACGGCTTGCCAGTCCTGAGTTTTAAAAAAGGACTCGATGAGTTTACGATGAAGAGGTGGAAGTTCCTCCATTAACTGTTTTTGAATCGTAGGGCGGAGGTGGAGGTAACTCAGTGTTACCATCCTTACCCCCAATTCTTTCAGTCGTTGAAAAAGCATGGCCATTTCGGATTCTGTGTCGGTAATAAAAGGTATGATGGGATCCACCCTGACCTCTGGATCTATTCCAATCTCCTTTAACCAGCGGATGTTTTCCAAACGACTTTCTGGTGGGGGAGTCCCTGCCTCATACCCTTTCCAGTATCTTTCTGAAAGAGAAACTATTCCAATTTGGGCAAGGACCTTATGTGGGAGATGTTTGAAGAGGTCAAAGAACTGTTTTGGAATAACCCCCTTGGTTAAGAAAGAGAGACCAATCCTGTAATCTAAAAGGATTTGTATCACTTCATAGGTCACCTGAAGAATATCGGGGTGAGTCTGAAAACAGTCTGAAGAAGTATTCAGGATGACCCATTCAGGCAGAATTTTCTTCTTTGTGAGTTCCCTTTTAATAAGTTGAGGCAAGTTCAGATAAAGATAGACCTCTCCTTCCTTTGGGGCCTGTGGGTATCCTCTTGCATAACAATAACTACATCGGAAAATACAGCCATTGGTGATATTGAGGGTTGGAATCCCCTCGAGACAACCAAAATGGCCTGGAGTAAGAACACTCCCTTTTCTTAATTTAGTAATGACCCGTAACTTTTCCAAATCTTCAAACTTTCAAGTCACACATTCAGGGTTTGGGGTTGTTGGTTTGGGATAATTAAGAATTTAAAAACCGAAATAGGCGTTTTTATTAATGATGAAACCAACCTTTTAGCCTTTCCCGAAAAGACTCCAGATAAAGATAGATCACAGGGGTGATATAGAGGGTAATGAGCTGAGAAAATACCAGACCACCAACTACAGCCAGTCCAAGAGGACGACGTGCCTCTGCCCCTGCTCCAAAACCAAGCGCTATGGGCAGCGCCCCCATGATTGCAGCCATGGTGGTCATCATAATGGGTCGAAAACGAATGAGACAACCATCATATATGGCCAAAGAAGGCTCTTTCCCCTGGTTCCTCTGTGCATCTAAGGCAAAGTCAATCATCATAATAGCGTTCTTCTTAACAATGCCTATTAACATCACAATCCCCACCATGGAATAGATATTAAGATCGATATTGAAAATTAGGAGGGTGATCAGGGCCCCGAAACCTGCAGAGGGAAGGCCAGAGAGAATGGTCAGGGGATGGAGAAAACTCTCATAGAGGATTCCCAAAACAATATAGATAATCACAATGGCCATGATTAAAAGGAGACCCATTCCTTTCAGGGATTCCTGAAAGGCCTGAGCAGTTCCTTGAAAACCCATGCTGATGGTAGGGGGAAGGATGGCCCTGGCTGTCTTTTCAACTGCAGAGACCACATCTCCCAAGGAAACACCGGGTTTGATATTGAAAGAGATAGTCACGGAAGGAAGTTGTCCTAAATGATTAATTGAGAGGGGACCAAGGCCAGAGCGAAGATTTGCCACAGCATTTAAGGGAACCAGGTGGCCATTTGAAGATCGAATGTAGAGCATGGATAAGGAGGAAGGATCCATTTGATACTGGGGCTCCAGTTCCATAATTACCTGATACTGGTTGATGGAGGTATAGATCGTAGATACCTGCCTTGATCCATAGGCACTGTAGAGCGCATCTTCAATCTGGTTGGCTGTAACACCAAGAGCAGATGCCTTATCCCGATCGATTTCAATATTGACCTGAGGGTTTTTGATCTGTAAGTCACTGGTCACATCCTGTACCCCTGGCAACTCTCTTATCTTTGCTTCAAGTTTGGGGGCATACTCATAAAGTTCTTTGATCTCAGGGCATTGAAGGGTGAATTGATATTGGGCCTTGGTCAATTGCCCTCCGATTCGAATAGGAGGGGGATTCTGAAGAAAGACCTGTATCCCAGGAATCTTTGAAAGCTTCGGACGTAACTGCTGTATCACCTCATCTGCATGTAGTCTTCGCTCAGAACGAGGTTTTAAAGTAATGAAGATTCGACCCAGATTGCCTGTAGGAGACGGTCCACCCGCCCCAACGGTTGATGAAAAGGAGTGGACATTCGGATCCTGCTGAACAACCTCCATCACCTTAAGTTGATGTTTTCTCATTGCCTCAAACGATATCCCCTGGGCACCTTCTGTGAAGCCAAAGATCTGACCGATGTCCTCGCTCGGTAAAAACCCATACGAAAAGGTCATAAAAAGTATAATGGTGATAACCAGAATCAAGCCAGAGATCACCATCGTTGCAAGTCGATGTTTTAAGACAAATCTAAGGCTTACCTGGTAGGCCTGAAGCATTCCTCTAAAAAAGCGCTCTATGGTGGCATAAAGACTACCCATCTTTCCCTTGGGGGGTCTGAGAAATCGACTGCAGAGCATAGGAGTAAGGCTTAGGGAAACAAAACCAGAAACTAAGATCGCCACTCCAATCGTCACTGCAAACTCATGAAGCAATCGACCGATGATCCCTCCCATAAAGAGCACAGGGACAAAGACTGCAACAAGAGAAAGGGTCATTGAGACGATTGTAAAGCCAATCTCTTTCGACCCGTTGAAGGCTGCCGAAAGGGGGTTTTCACCCATCTCCATATGCCGAACAATATTTTCTAACATTACAATAGCGTCATCGACCACGAATCCAACGGAAAGGGTTAAGGCCATGAGGGAAAGATTATCCAGGCTATAATCGAGGAGATACATTACCGAAAAGGTCCCGATGATGGACATGGGAAGTGCAAGGCTTGGAATGACGGTGGCGGAAAGATTACGAAGGAATAGAAAGATCACAAGGACAACAAGGTAGATGGTCAAAAAGAGCGTGAATTTGACATCGTTGACCGATTCACGAATGGATTTAGAACGGTCGAAGAGAATGTTAAGGTCCACTGAGCCAGGCATCTGGGCCCTGAGGCTTGGAAGCAATTGTCTGATTGAATCGACGACCTGGACCGTATTGGTTCCAGGTTGACGGTAGATGGCAAGGCCGATTGAGCGTGTATTGTTATACCAACTTGCGATCTTATCATTTTCAACACTGTCAATCACCCTTCCCAACTCACCAAGCCTGACAGGTGAACCATTTCTGTAGGCAACGATCAGAGGACGGTAGGCCTCAGCACTGTTGAGCCTTCCACTTGCCTCAAGCGTGAAGGCCTGATGGGTTCCATACAGGGTTCCCTTTGGAAGGTTTACATTTCCATGCTGAATGGCACGAGCCACCTCGTCAATCCCAATGGAACGTGAGGCAAGGGCTTTTGGATTGAGTTGGGCTCGAACTGCATATTTTTGAGCCCCAAAGATGGCAACCTGTGCAACCCCGCTTACCATAGAGATTCGTTGGGCCACAAACGTATCTGCGTATTCATGGACTGCAGAAAGAGGAAGTGTGGGAGAACTGAGTGCGAGGAAAAGGATTGGGAAATCAGCAGGGTTGACCTTCTGATATGAAGGGGGATTTGGCATATCTGGCGGAAGTTGACGTGAAGCCTTTCCAATCATGGCCTGAACATCTTGGGCAGCAGCATCAATATCCCTGTTAAGACTGAATTGCAGGGTGATCCGTGTCATCCCAAGGGTATTGGTTGAATTCATTGAATCCAATCCAGCGATCGTTGAAAATTGCCGTTCGAGGGGTATGGCCACTGCAGAGGCCATTGTCTCAGGGCTTGCTCCAGGAAGTTCGGCTATAACTAAAATGGTCGGGAAATCAACTGTGGGAAGGTCGCTTACAGGAAGGAGTCGATAGCCCAAAAGCCCGAAAAGGAGAATACCCATCATGACAAGCGTTGTCATCACAGGGCGTCGGATAAAAATCTCAGAAATGTTCATAATGGTATCAATTTAGTCTTTTGAAAATAAGAGTTTCAAACAGCAATTAATCGAAAATATCAATAAAAAATCACCTTTTCCTAAAGGGTGGAAAACGCCATCTCCTCCCTTTAGCAAAGGTAGGGTTGGGAGGGATTTTACAAAGATTTTAAAATAGATAAAGTTTTAATCATAATGCTCTTTTCTCGGGAGAAGAGAGGGGTTCAGAGGATTTGATTTCAACCTTCGCACCAGGGTAAAGCCGAAGATGTCCATCTGTCACAACCCTCTCTTCCACATTAAGCCCTCTTTGAACAACAGCATCCTGGTCTACAATCCTTCCAATCACAACATTCCTCATTTCCACCGTCAAATCAGGTTTAACGACAAATACGAACTGACCCTGCTGACCTGTTTGAATAGCCTGAGAAGGCACTACTATGGCATTTGGCTCTGTGGTAAGTGTCAAGATGACATTAACAAACTGCCCAGGCCAGAGTCTCTTCCTACGGTTATCAAAGGTACCCTTAATCTTGATCGTTCCTGTCGCACTATCCACGGTATTATCAATGAAGGTAATGAACCCTTCCTCTGGATAAACTTCATCATTGGGAACGATGGCTTGAACTCTTAGTTTACCTCTCGTTAGATGTCTTCTTATCTCTACTAAGTTCTGCTCTGGAACAGAGAAAACCACATATATGGGAATGACCTGATTGATGACAACCAGAGTAGCCTCATTTTCCTTGATGAGATTTCCTTCTTGAACGAGTAAGCTTCCTGTCCGACCATCCATTGGTGAATAGATGTAGCAATAACTCAGTTGAAGCTTTGCGTTTTCAACCGCCGCAAGATCTGCTGCTACCGCCGCCTCAGCATTCGCTTTGGCTGCTCGATCTGCATTTACAGTGGCAACCATGGCTTCCCAATCCGTCCTAACCTTATCATATTGCTGTCGAGACACCACACCTTTTTCAAAGAGCATTTTATAACGCTCAGCCTCTATCCTTGCATTCTTCTCCTGGACAATATCTCGTTCAAGGTTGGCCTCCGCCTGCTTCACCAAGGCCCTATCTCTCTGGAGGTTTGCTTCCGCCTGCTTAAGGACTGCTTCATAGGGTCGAGGGTCGATTGTAAATAGAAGCACCCCCTTTTTCACATCGTCACCCTCTTTAAAATAGACTCGCATGATCTGTCCAGGAACTCTTGATTTCACCGTAACGGCTGAATAGGCCTGAACATTACCAATCGTACGAATCTGCACAGGAACTGCCTTCTGGACAACCTGGGCTACCACTACAGGTATGGGAGCAGGAGTAGACTTTTTCGGCTTCTCATTGGAACAGGCCGATGTAATAAGAAAGAGAATCAAGAAAAAAAACCAATAAACTGTCAAAAAGAAAAAAACTCTTTTCACTCCCCTTTCCCTTTTATTGTTTTAATCCTCCCATAAGGAATGAAAGTTAACCAAAAAAGAATTTGAAGAGATTTGATATAAAGGATAAACGATTTAATCAGATTCTTCAATATATGCTTCCAAATAGAATATGAGATAAACCTTCCTGGTTAAATTGGTGAAAGGGTTATTTT
>JBBIRM010000172.1:0-6216 GCA_037441765.1 Deltaproteobacteria bacterium
TTGTTAGCAATTTAACATTTAAAAGCCCGCATTTGGAGGGTTTTGAACCCTACCTCCCCAATCTTTTAAGGACTTTTTCAGAAATCTCGCTATGCTAAGTAGCCCAGGGGAAGACCTTCCCCGAGTGCTATCAGATGGATAAACTTAAACCAACCGATGAGTATGAATCCCTTTGGGAGGAGAGAAAGAGGGGGTTGAGGGAGATTGGACTGGAGGCCATTTGAATGAAGATTGAAAGACTTGCAAGAAAGGGAATTTTGAAGATTACATCCTATGTTCCCGGGAAATCGATCGAGGAAGTTAAGAAGGAGTATGGCAATAAGAGGTGGATAAAACTTGCCTCAAACGAGAACCTCCTTGGGCCCTCTCCAAAGGCAGTGTCCGCTATCCAGAGGGAACTTCCCAATATCTATCTTTATCCAGAGGGGCCCTGTACTCTATTAAGAAAAGCGCTCGCTAAGAAATTTTCAGTTTCTGAGAATATGGTGGTCATTTCCAATGGAGCGGATAATCTCATCCTGATGATTGCCAATGCATTTGTTAATGAAGGCGAAGAGGTGGTGATGGCGGATCCCACCTTTCCAGTCTATACCAATGTGACACAAATAATGGGGGGAAAACCAATAAAAGTAAGATTGAAGAATTATATTCACGATCTGGAGGGGATGTCGGGGAGTGTTAGTGAAAGGACAAAACTGATTTTCATCTGTAACCCAAATAATCCAACAGGGACGGTCGTATCACAAGATGCCTTCGACCATTTTTTATCAAACCTTCCGAGATGGGTTATCGTAATCATAGATGAGGCTTATCGGGAGTTCGTTGATGAGAACCAGTCTCTTAATAGCCTGGGCTATATCAGAGGTGGATCTCAAATCATAGTACTCAGAACCTTTTCAAAGGTTTATGGATTGGCAGGGCTAAGGATTGGTTACGCTATTGGAAGAGAGGATTTGGTCCAGTGTCTCTATCAGGTCAGGGATCCATTTCCTGTACATCGACTTGCCCAGGTGGCTGCTGTGGCAGCCCTAAGAGACATAGGCCATGCAAGAAGGTCGATTCAAATGGTTAAGGAGGGAAGGGCCTACCTATCTCAGGAATTGAGCAAGATGGGTTTTACCTGTGTTCCGAGTCAGGCTAACTTCATCTTTATCGATTTCAAAAAAGATGCGGATAAGATTTTTTACGATCTGCTAAGAGAGGGGATCATTATTCGACCAGGAAAGATCTGGGGCTATCCAACTTGTGGTCGTGTGACCATTGGGAGGATGCAGGATAACAGGGGATTTATTCAGGCATTGAAGAGAATTTATAAATGGTAAGAGAATAACCAATGAGTAATATAGATATACTTATCAAGAATGCTAAGGAGTTGGTCACCCTATCTTCTTCTTTTAAAGATGAATCGGGTTTGGGGATGATTCAGGATGGAACCATTGCAATAGAAGGCGAAAGGATTCTTTGGGTTGGAAAAACGGATCAATTATCAAAAGAGATTGCCTTTACCTCTGCAAAGCAAGAGATCGATGCCAAAGGGAAGGTGGTTATGCCAGGGCTTATAGATTCCCATACCCATCTAATCTTTGCAGGGTCGAGAGAGAATGAATTTGAGATGAGGATTCAGGGGCTATCCTACCTTGAGATCGCAGGAAGGGGTGGGGGAATCCTTTCTACGGTTGAAGCAACAAGAAAGGCCTCTTTTGAGGAACTCTTCTCATTAGGGAAAAAGAGATTAGACCGAATGATCACGAAGGGAGTTACAACCATTGAGGCAAAGAGTGGATACGGGCTCTCTTTAGAGGATGAGAGGAAAATCCTGAGGGTGATAAGGGCATTGCATGAAACCCACCCTGTGGATATTGTTCCAACATTTTTAGGAGCCCATACCATCCCCAGGGAGTTTAGAGACAATCGGGCCATTTATGTGGAGATGGTGATAAAGGAGATGATTCCAGGTATTGCGGAGGAAGGGCTTGCAGAGTTCTGTGATGTCTTCTGTGAAGAGAAGGCCTTTAGTCTTGAAGAATCAAGAGAGATCCTTGAGACAGGGAAACGTTATGGTCTTAAACCAAAGATCCATGCTGATCAATTAACACCTGGAGGAGGGGCAGAATTGGCTGCTGAGGTAGGGGCTATTTCTGCTGAACATCTCGATTATGTTAGTCCAGCCGGCATTGAGAGAATGGCTGATAAAGGGGTTACAGCAGTGCTTCTTCCAGGTGCGAGTTTCTTCCTTTCTATGAATAGACTTCCTCCTGCAAGGGAGATGATTCAGAAAGGGGTGAAAGTGGCCCTGGCCACGGATTTTAATCCGGGTTCATCGATGACAGAATCCCTTCCGCTGATTATGACTATGGGCTGTACTATGCTAAGGATGACCCCGGCAGAGGTGATCCAGGCGACTACGAATAATGCAGCGAAATCCATAGGAAGGGAGAGGGAGATTGGATCCCTTGAGGTTGGAAAGAAAGCCGATGTGATTGTGTTGGATATACCGAATTATAGATATCTTCCTTACCATTTTGGAGTAGATCATGCGGAGATTGTTATAAAAGGAGGAAAGGTAATCTATAAGAGACCAAATTTTGAGGCATAAAATTTGGACCTGTTTTGGATTTTAATGGTAGTGAGTAATGAGACTTTTAGAATGTATCCCCAATATTAGCGAAGGGAGAGATCGAGATAAGATCTCATCTATTGCAGAGGAAGTGAAGAAGCATAAAAGGGTTAAACTCCTTGATCTTTCATCAGACCCTGATCACAATCGAAGCGTTTTTACTTTCATTGGCGATCCAATGGATGTCAAAGAGGCAGCCCTTGCCATGTCCTTAAAGGCAATAGAACTTATCGATATGAGGAATCATCAAGGAGGACATCCCCGTTTGGGTGCTGTAGACGTTGTTCCTTTTGTTCCCATCCAGGGGATAGAGATGAAAGAGGCTGTTCAAATATCAATAGAGTTTGGAAAAGAGTTGGGGGCGAGGGGGATTCCTATATACTTTTATGAAGAGTCCGCATCTTCACCTGAGAGAAGAGAATTACCTGCCATTCGAAGGGGGGAATATGAGGGGTTAAAAGAAAAATTAAGTGATCCAAAATGGAAGCCTGATGAAGGCCCAAATCAATTTAATCCTAAATCCGGTGCTACAGTGGTTGGAGCTCGTTTTCCGCTGATTGCCTATAATATTAACCTCAAGACTGAGGATATTTCTCTTGCAAAGGAGATCGCTAAAAAGGTTCGATTTAAAGATGGAGGATTTCCAAATGTCAGGGCAATGGGGGTTGATTTGAAGGATAAGGGGATGGTCCAGGTTTCAATGAATTTAACCAATTATAGGAAAACCAATATTCCTGAGGTTTTCGAATTTATTAAGGAGGAAGCCCGAAAGAGAGGGGTTGAAATAGCGGAATCAGAGATTGTAGGGTTGATTCCCTTAGAGGCCTTAGAAGGTATCGTCCAGAATTATTTAAAGTATCCACAATTTTCTACTAACCAAATAATTGAAAGACGGCTCCTGGAATTTGAGTAATCATTTACTCAGGCTTACGTAATACCAACACCATATTATTAGAGGAGGTAAGATGGAGATCGAAAAGTTCTTAGAAAAACTTTCATCCGATACCCCGACCCCTGGCGGGGGAAGTGCCTCTGCATTTGCTGGAGCACTTTCTGCATCCCTTGTGGAGATGGTTGCTGGGCTTTCTAAGAGAAGAGGGGATCTTGACCCTCAAAAGTTAAATGAGATTAAAAGGAAGGCCTCCGCAATAAAAAGAAGACTTCTTCGAGCAGTGGATGAAGATGCAGAATCTTATGAAGAGGTGTTGAGGGCATTTCGCCTTCCAAAAGATACAGAGAGACAACAATCTTATCGTAGTAAAAGGATTCAAATGGCTTACAAGAAGGCAACAGTCATCCCCCAGTGCGTATGCGAAAATGCCTTAAAACTGATCCAGTATTCTCGAACCCTTGCTCTTAAGGGAAACCCCAATGCATTGAGTGACGCAGGGGTTGCTGGCTATCTTGCCGAAGCAGCCTTAAAGGGAGGTTTACTAAATATTGAAATCAATTTGAAGCCAATAAAAGACAAGGCCTTTGTCCAAAAGATGAGGTTAATTATAAATAGATTGAAAAGGAGAAAATGTGTCAGTGTGGTAGGGATGTTGGGTCGATGAGTGGTCAGGCCTTGCAATATAAAAAAGAGGGCAGATCTGTTAAAAGAGTATAAGGCAGACAAGAAAAGTGATATTGCAAGCCCTGACCTCTTTTACTATAAAGCACCTCTGATCTGTCCGAAGAACTGGTCAGAAATGGGTATGTCTCATCGTATGAGTGAACTCAGGACATGAGCCTTTGGATTTGAATACCAGCCTCTATGGCCTATGCTAAAGAGGAGTATTCTGAAATGGCAGCAAAGATAACAAGCCATTATCATAGACAGAAGGGGCATCTTATATGTGTCCGATTTTACTATGGGAATGGTAAGGTGATTGCGTATGAGTGCCGATAAATTCCGTTGTTTTGATTTTTCAGTTAGCCCTTGGAGAATTACACGAACATTTACATTTGGCCAGATTCTGGATAATATAATTAGAACGAATTAATTTTATGGAGGTTAGATCATGAAAAAAATCTTCTTCTTTCTCCTCGTCATGTGCGTGCCTTTCTTTATATTTTCTCCCGTCTGTGCATCCGATTTAGACACCTTCATCAGGAACCTGAATGTTGAGGCACAGGCCGATCTCGGAGCCTTCAAGGTCAGGCTTTCGACGCAATTTGGAGTTCCTGTTCCGAGGGTTGAAACCATCATGGCAAGCGTGGAGACTCCAGCGGATGCTTATATGTGCTTTCGAGTCGGCCAGGTAGCGTCCAAGCCAGTTGAAGTTGTGCTGAAAGGGTACCAGGCACATAAGGGACAGGGTTGGGGAGTGATTGCTAAAAACCTGGGCATAAAGCCAGGCTCAAAGGAATTTCATGAGTTGAAGAAGGGAAATTTTGGTTGGGATGATTCAGTATCAAGCAAGGGAAAAGGGAAAGATAAAGGCAAAGGGAAAAAATGAAATATGAAGGAGATTTAAAACTTGCAAAGGGGTCACCCATTTAAAAGGCACCTGTCAGGTCTTGAATTTTGACGTAAGTAAAGATTTATATCAACCGACTCCAGAACCCCCTTGGAGTGACCTTAAAACTTTGGCGTCAGTCCTTGAATCTTGACTTAGCAAAAAGGATAAACTTTTCTTTTTTCAACCATTCTGACTCAATTTTTAAGTCAATTCCTGTTTAATCCCTTCTTCCACTTACCAAGTAGCCACTTCGTAACCCTCTCCCAAAACTGA
The DNA here is from genome assembly GCA_037441765.1 of Deltaproteobacteria bacterium. Classification (GTDB taxonomy): domain Bacteria; phylum Desulfobacterota; class BSN033; order BSN033; family UBA1163; genus JBBIRM01. The sequence goes on from JBBIRM010000172.1 coordinate 5,335, forward strand.
AGCCATTTATAAGTCACTACTCTACTAAAAAATATCGTGCCTGTGATTCATGTTTATAGCCGCAGACTTTTGCCTGCGAATCTAATGATACAATCTTATTGGAAACCTATCATACCCACATTATTTCCAATAAATGTTCTACCTTTTTGAATTCTGGATCTCCGGTCACTAAAATAGCCTTATATTCTAAAGCAGAAGCAAGGGCAAAGCAATCAGCATAAGAGATATTGTATTGAGTCTTATATTCTGCGGCCTTAAAGATCAGGTTGTTGGGGATCGGTAGAATGGTAAAGTTTAGCCTTTCGATATTTGCCAGAACCTCTAATTTCTTTTGGTCCCCAAACGCCCTCTTTGTTGAATAGATGATTTCTCCAAGATTGATGGCATTGAGGTATTTCTTAGCCCCTAATTTCCTTGCCTCATCAAGGAGTTGAGCCACCTTTTCATATCCTTTTTCTTTCTGAAAAAACTTTAATAAAGCATAACTATCGAAAATAAATGGCCCTTTTGGCATCATCTAAACTCCCTCTTTCGTTCCTTAATGAGTTTCTCTGAAAGTGAAGGTACAGAGGGTAAAATACCACAAGCCGCCTTGACCGGGTCATCAACAAGAGGGATAAGATAGATGATCCCACCATACTCCATAATCTGCATCTCCGTCCCGGGCTCAATATGGTATTTCTTTCTTATCTCAGCAGGTATAACAATCTGTCCTTTGGATAAGGTTTTGACAGTTGCCATAAATGTTTAACCTCCTCAAAATTAGTTAAACAATTTAATAAAATGTATTACTTTTTGAAAAATTTGTCAAGTTCCGGTAAGTTTTAACCAGAAATTCCGTAATAATAGGGGGCCACAATGGTGAAATCGTGGAAATGGGGG
>JBBIRM010000173.1:0-6187 GCA_037441765.1 Deltaproteobacteria bacterium
AGCCAAGGCTTTATATGGGAGATAAGGACCCAGAATACCTCTCCTGGAAATATCAGGTAGATATTTTTACAAAGGGGTTCCCTGAAAAATGGTATCTTCTTGTATCGCCTGATACCATCTGGGATAAGACCCGCGCCCCTAAAGGAAAGCATACGGTTTTGGTGGAGGATTATGGGCCTCCATTAAACTTCTTTCCTGAGGCATGGTGGTTAAAGACGAAGAAAGAGGTTGCGGATTTGATGCTCAAGCAGTGGCAGATCTATGCGCCCAATATGACCCGGGATAATGTGATCGAGGCCTACATTACAACACCATATGACCATGTTATGCGTAACATTGATGCGCTAAATGGGTCTTGGAGTTATGGGGCTATGCTTCCATCCCAGCTCGATCGGTTTAGGCCCATCCCTGATCTTTCAAATTACAGAATTCCATTTCTTAAGAATATGTATATCTGCTCATCCAATATGCACTCTGGTGCAGGGATTGCACGAGGCTCCAGTTACAACTGTTTCAAGGTGATTGCAGAGGATTTCGGGTTGGAGAAGATATGGGAGAAGAAAGGAAGGCCATGGTAGATGAGGAGGATAAGATGATTAAAGTGATATTTAGCTACGAGGTTTCACCTGAAAAACAGGAAGAATACCTTAAGGTCACATATGAGAAGATTAAACCTTTCTGGGAATCTCATGGTTGCCAATCTTACTCGGTTTGGCAAGTAAATGATCAGACCTCAACATTTATCAAGGAGATGCTCTTTAAAGACTTAGAGGAGATGAAGAGGGTCATGGCCCTTGATGAGGCCAATCCTGTAAAGGAACTTTTTTACAGCTTTGCAATGAATGTCTCTCGCATGGTTTGTACCAAAAAGATATAGGAGCTTTGGAAAGATCATTATCTCTTCCCTTTCATCAACGAGATAGTATCGTAATAATTATCTTGCTTCCCTGAACTTTTTTCAGGGTCTCGTAAGTTCTTGAAATGATTAGATGCCGAAACAAGTTCGGCACGACATTTTTGCAATCTCCACTTTTACGACACATTCTCAACGCTTGTGGAGAGGATTAGGGTGAGGGGTTCAGACCGGGAAAGAAAGAAAAGGGGGATTTAAAAACAAATCCTAAAGCCTTAAGTTACAGGGTAATTTAAAAAAATTGCCCGATTTAGAACATACCTTTTAATTAGGGGAAAAAGATGAGATTTGATTTACAAGGAAAAGTGGCACTGGTTACAGGAGCAGCGAGGGGGTTTGGAAGGTTTTTCTCCTGGTCGTTGGCTGAGGCAGGAGCGGATCTAATCTGCGTTGATAAAGACCCACAGGAGGAAACCCTTAAACTCATTGAACCGTTTGGTCACAAAAACGTCTCCCTCCTTGTAGATGTCTCAAAAGACCAGGACCTCGAATATATGGTTGATCAGATTCATAAGGAATTTGGCAAACTGGATATAGCGATAAATAATGCAGGGATTATCCACAAACCCTACCGATTTCATGAAATTCCCCGCGAGGAGTGGGATCGACTCATTGCTATTGACCTGACAGGGGTCTTTCTCTGCATGCAAAAAGAATTGGGTTTTATGGTAAGGCAGAAAAGTGGAGTAATCATTAATATCTCCTCCATATTAGGACTGAAGGGCCTTATTCCAGAACTTATGCCAAGGGCAAGTTACATAGCAGCCAAGCATGCTGTGATTGGGCTTACGAAACAGGCTGCGTTGGAATATGCAAAAGAGGGAATAAGAGTCAATGCCATTGCTCCAGGCTGGTTTGGAGGGACAGATTTAGCTCGTGAGCGGTTGGCAGGTAAACCAATAGAGGAGTTTTATGAGCGGGAGAAAAAGATTGTTGAAACCACGCCTATGAGGCGCCGTGGAAATGTAGAAGAATTAAAGGGTTTAATCCTTTACCTGGCCTCAGATGCCTCCTCCTTTGTGACAGGACAGACTTTTGTCATTGATGGAGGCTGGACAGCCTTTTAAATAAAAAAGAAGGAAATAAACTCGATATGGGAAATGGGATAAAGAGATCATGTGGGGTCATCTTCGTTTGTATAAGTAATCGTGTCCGAAGCGTTTTTGCAGAGTTTCTATTTAAAAAGATGGTAGTTGAAAAAGATCAGAGGCTGATGAATGAGATAGGGATTTCCTCTGCAGGTTTCATTCCTCAAAAAATGAGGAATCTATTTAAAGAACTAAATATACTGTTTCCAAACCCTTTTTATAACAGGCCCATGTCTGAAATCACTCGCTCAGCACTGATTGAGAAAGGAATAGAGATTCCAGATAAATGGAGGTCTAAGGAGTTAACCTCAGAGATGGTAAAAGAATCAGATTTAATTATCACCGCTCTTCCATATCAGAAGGAGGCACTAAGCCAACTCTTTCCAGAGGTTGGATCAAGGTTCTTTACTCTTAGAGAGATCTCCCAGTGGAAAGGTCACCTAACCTTGGATGATGTCACCGGGGTTCCGCTCGATAATACCTTTTGGCATTATGTGGAAGAAAATCCAATATATGTTTCGAAGGTGCTCTGGGAGGTGGAGGAGATTTTGATTCGTGCTTTTCCAAATATCCTCAGGAAACTTCGGTTAAGGGCTTAGGGAAATATGATCCTTTATGGTTCCTAGTTCCATCTTGCAGGAGTAAGGGACTTTATAAAAAAGATCTGTTTTTGAAGATTACGAGAAAAGAAAGGAGGAGGTTATGTTACGATCAGCATACGGATATACGAAATTTGAGTTTGATGATGAGAACGATCTTAAAAACTATACGGTATTTCTCTGTGATTTTGTACATGGGGTTCCGGCATGGAAACCGCTTTATCTCACATCGGGATGGAGTAATTATGTATGGGGACTCCAACTCGCAGCCGAGACCTTGTCGATTCCAACCACAAAGGGATGGGATTATAGGATTATTGATGGGTATTGTTATCCCACGATCATTGAAACAACCGAAGAGGAGGCCAAACAGAGGGAGCCCATTTTCAGACAGAAGATTAGGCCCTATCTTGAGGATTTTGATGGAGTCTGGGAACCCTTTAAAACGGAGATTATTGAGGTTTATAAGAAGCTAAAGGATTCTCAGGGGATCAAAGTCTATGGAGATATCGAAAAGATTGAAAATATATCCCTTGCTACCCTCTTCGAGGATTTCTTACGAATTGTCAATCGGAGAGAAGCAGAGATTCATATGTTGATGATGGTTCCTGTTTACTATATTTTCGGGACTTTTCAAAAAATGTGGCAGGAGATTTTTGAAACCCCATCAGGGATTGACCCCTTGTTTTCTACTTTAATGTCAGGTTTTGAGGGTGCTGTATTTCAGATGAATAAAGCGGCATGGGCTCTTGGCCGAGAGGCTATGAAGATTGGGATTGACAAATTATTTCTCATTACAGAGGACAACGAAAAGATATGGGAGGAGGTTAAAAAAAGTAAGGTTGCAGAAAAATGGTTGGAGGAATATTCGAAGTTTCTTGAACAATATGGCTGGAAATGTGAAAGGATGCAGGATTGGGCAACTCCCACGTGGCTCGAAAAGCCAAGCTTGGGGATTCCAACTATAAAGATGGCTATTAAAACAGGAGGTACCTATACTTTGGATGAAACTAGGGAACGAGTGGCCAAGGGAAGGGAGAAGGCAGAGGAGACAGTCATGGCTAAAGTTCCTGCAGGGGAGAGGGAATGGTTTAAGGTATTAATGAAAGGAGCCCAGAAGGCAGGCTACTGGAGTGAAGACCATACCCCTTATCTTGATTTCTATGTGTGTGCATTAGGCCGATGGATTACCAGAGAATTAGGGAGGCGTTTTTCCTTGGCAGGCTGTATCGATGATCCAGAAGATATTTACTTCTTATTACCAGATGAAATCAGAAAGGCCTATATTCCCACGGGAAAGGTCAACCTTCGACCTTATGTGGAGAGACGAAAAAAGGAGTGGGAGGAGAACCTTAAGAAAGAACCAAAACCCTTCTATGGAAATATCGAAAAGGCTCATGAGATGATTATGAAAGACCCATCAATATCTGTATCTGTTCAGGCTCCCATTGTTAGGCCAGAACTTAAGGCAGATCTATATGGGTCTGCTGCAGCGCCAGGGCTTGTTGAAGGAGTGGCCAGGGTAGTAATGAGTGAAAAACAGTTAGGAGAAGTTCAAAAAGGAGACATTTTGGTTGCTCCAGGGATGTCGGCTCCATGGACCCCTGTATTTGAGATCATTAGTGGAGCAATCACAGATGGAGGAGGAGCCACCTCACATCCTGTGATTGTTGCACGTGAGTATGGAATCCCATGTGTGGTTGGATGTATCGAGGCCACCAAAAAGATTAAAACCGGTGATAGGGTGAGAATAGACGGTAATCGAGGAGTCGTCTACATATTGAAACAGTAATTCTTAATTCCCTTAGGAGGATAGATAATGATAGGGATTACATCTTATGGAGTCAATATTCCTGTTTATAGGCTTGCGAGGGATGAGATTGCTCGGGCTTGGGGTGTTAGGAGTCTGGGTGGGGAGAGGGCAGTGGCGAGGTATGATGAGGATAGTTTGACAATGGCTGTTGGTGCAGCGCTTGATTGTCTCAGGCATAATCCTAAGCCAGTGGATGGGCTGTTTTTTGCGAGCACAACTTCTCCATATAAGGAGAAGCAGGCGGCATCAATCATTTCAGCCTCTTTGGGTCTTTCGAGAGAGACGAGGACTGCTGATTTTACTGATTCATTGAGGTCGGCGACTATAGCCTTGAGTTCTGCGATTGATGCGGTCAAGAGTGGATCTGCGAGGAGTATTGTTGTGGTTGCATCGGATTGCAGGATGGGGGAGGGGAGGAGTCAGTTTGAGCAACTTTTTGGGGATGGGGCAGTGGCCTTGATGGTAGGGGATTCTGATGTTATTGCCAGTGTTGAGGGAAGTTACAGTCTTTTTAGTGAGATTCTTGATTCCTGGAGGCTTGAGGGGAGTCCATTTGTTCGGTCTTGGGAGGAGAGGTTTGTGGTCACAGAGGGTTATATGAAGACGATGGAGGGAGTTCTTTTGGGGATGATGGATAGGTATCATCTTAGTTTGAAGGATTTTTCTAAGGTGATTTATAGTGGGCCAGATGTAAGGAGCCATGCCAGTTTGGCCAAGCGAATGGGATTTGATCTTAAGGGCCAGGTACAGGATCCTTTGTTTGAGTCTCTTGGGAACATGGGTACTGCTTCCCTTCCGATGATGTTAGTTATGGCATTGAGGGGTGCTGGGGCAGGTGATAGATTACTTGTAGCCAATTTTGGGGATGGAGGGGATGGTTTTATCTTGAGGGCCACCGGGCTTATCCAGTCGTTTAAAGAGAGAGATGGGTTGGATAGGCGTTTAGAGAGGAGGATACAGATCAGTTATGAGAGGTATCTTAGTTGGCGGGATTTGCTGCCCTTGGAGGAGCCGAGGCGGCCTGAGAATAGGCCTCCTTCAATTAGTTGTCTATGGAGGGAGAGGCGGAGCGTATTGGGTCTTTATGGGAATAGGTGTAAGAGGTGTGGGACTGTTCAGTATCCGCCCCAGAGGGTATGTGCGGGTTGTCAGGCGAAGGATCAATTTGAGGATTATAGGTTATCTGATAAAAGGGGTAGGATTTTTACCTATGCGATTGATTATTTGACTTCAAGTAAGGAGGTTCCTTCGTTGATTGGGGTAGTGGATTTTGAGGGAGGTGGGAGGATAATGTGTGAGGTTACAGAGTGTGAGCCTTCTGAGATGAGGGTAGGGATGGAGGTGGAGATGTGTTTTAAGAAGTTGGGGCAGGAGGGTGGGATTCCAAATTATTTTTGGAAGGCAAGGCCTGTGTTCTGATCATAGGGATAGGAGGAGAGGTGGTTATGATTAAAGATAAGGTTGCCATTGTGGGGATGGGATGTACGAGGTTTGGGGAGTTATGGGATAAGGGTGTGGATGATTTGATTATTGAGGCTACTTATGAGGCCTGTGAGGATGCTGGGGTGGGGTTGAGGGATGTTGAGGCGGCGTGGTTGGGGACGGTTTTTTCTGGTCATACTGCTTTGAGTTTATCCTCTCCTTTGAAATTGCAATATATTCCTGTTACCCGGGTTGAGAACATGTGTGCTACAGGGATGGAGGCTTTGAGGGGTGCGGGCTATGCGGTGGCTTCTGGGGCTTGTAAGATAGCGTTAGCGGTGGGGGTGGAGAA
>JBBIRM010000174.1:0-6095 GCA_037441765.1 Deltaproteobacteria bacterium
AGGTAGGGTTCCAAACCCTTCGAATGCGGGCAATAAGAGTTTCGGCAAGCCAAAAGGGCTTGCCCTACGAGAAATTAAACGAATCTCAAAGGTAGGGTAAGGGCTTGTCCCTTGCCGCTAACAATCGTTTAAGAGAAAAACAAGCATTTTCAGGGAATTAATCGATGGTGCCAAACTATTAAAGGTATCCACTCGAAGGCTTTTCACCCAACCTCCCCAGTCTAAAAATCTTTTTTTAAATTCTTTTTCAGAAATCTCTCATTTTTTGTGAGAGAAATACTTCTTGACGAGAATGTCTAAGAGTGATATTGAATGAACCTCAAAGAGATAAGAATTAATTTAACCTGAAGGGGGTTATTTATGAAAAAGAGTAAAAAAAAGATTTCGAAAAAGGTCGCTAAATCTATGAAACTTATAAAAAAACCTTCGCATAAACCTAAAAAGGTTCTAAAAAAGGTATCTAAAAAGCCAAAGAAAAAAGTTGTAAAAAAACCAAAGGTAAAATTATTAAAAAGGCCATTGAAAAAGCCCTCTCCCAAAACCCTTAAGATTAGAAAGAAGAGAGCCAAAAAAATTTCTGAGGAGATGATGGTAACAATCCCTGTGGTCAAAACTGCCAAAAAACCTCTATGGATCCCTTCAGAGGAAATCATTAAGAATGCCAATATCACACGATTCATTGAATTTGTTAACAGGAAATATAATAAAAAAATAAAGAATTACAATGAGTTACATCAATGGTCGGTTGAATCCATTCCAGATTTTTGGGCATCTATATGGGAATTTGCTGAGATTAAGGCATCTAAGAAATGGGATCAGGTTGTAGATGATCTTTCAAAATTTCCGGGAGCGAAGTGGTTTATTGGGGCAAGGCTTAATTTTGCAGAGAATCTCCTAAGATATAGAGATGATCGACTGGCTTTTATATTTAGAGGGGAGACGCAGAGATATTCAACCATGACTTATAAGGAACTCTACAAAGCGGTTTCGCGAGTGGCAAAAGCCCTCCGTCAAATTGGTATTCAGCCAGGGGATAGGATTGCAGGATACATGCCAAACCTTATGGAAACAGCCATTGCCATGCTTGCAGGAGCCAGTATTGGAGCAGTCTGGTCATCTTGTGCTACTGATATTGGGCCCCATGCTGCATTGGACAGACTGGATCAGATAGAACCTAAGGTTCTCTTTTCAGTGAACGGCTACTTTTATAAAGGAAAGACCTTTAACACCCTCGAAAACGTGGCAGAGGTTGCCAGAGCCATTCCTTCCTTAGAAAAAGTGGTGATAGTCTCCTATGCAGGGGAGAAGCCTGATATTAGCCAAATCCCTCATGCAGTCCATTATGAAGACTTTTTAGATAAGGAGGAGGAACCACTACTTGAATTTGAACAATTACCCTTTGACCATCCTATCTATATTATGTTCTCTTCAGGAACCACTGGCAAACCAAAATGCATGGTTCAGGGTGCAGGGGGCATTCTCCTTCACCATTTGAAAGAACTCATTCTCAATACTGATCTTAAAAGGGAGGATAGGCTCTTTTACATTACCACCTGTAGTTGGATGATGTGGAATTGGATGCTGAGTTCTCTTGGTGTGGGAGCGACTGTTGTCCTATATGATGGCAACCCGAATTACCCTGATCCCTATGCTATGTGGAAGATGGTTCAGGATGAAAAAATAACCATCTTTGGCCTCAGTGCAAGTTACATTAACTATTTACGAAGTGAAGGGATTCAACCCGGGAAGAATTATGATCTTTCTTCCCTTAGGGAGATTTCCCAGACAGGATCTGTCCTTTCTGCAGAAGGGTTTGAATGGATCTATCGGGAGGTAAAAAAGGATCTCCATTTTAACTCCATCTCCGGGGGGACAGACATCAATGGATGTTTTGCAATCGGTAGCCCCATTCAACCCGTCTATGCAGGAGAGCTCCAGGGACCGGGCCTTGGTATGAAGGTAAAGGCTTATGACGAAAATGGTAAACCCGTCTGGGATAAGGAAGGGGAGTTGGTCTGTGAGGCTCCTGCCCCATGTATGCCTCTCTATTTCTGGAACGACCCTACTGGGGAAAAGTATAGGAGCGCCTATTTTGAATTTTACCCTGGTGTATGGCGTCATGGAGACTATATTGTGATGCACAGCGACACAGGGGGGATCACCTTTTATGGACGTTCGGATGCTGTGCTGAAACCTTCGGGGGTTCGGATCGGGACGGCAGAGATATATAATATTGTGGAGAAGATCGAGGGAATTTTAGACAGCCTGGCCATTGGACAGAGTTGGGAAGGAGATCAGCGAATTGTCCTATTTGTGAAACTTGCCCCAGGGGTTCAATTGACCGAAGAATTGAAAAATAGAATTAGAAAGACACTGAGGGAGAAGGCCTCTCCCCGCCATGTTCCAACGATCATCATGGAGATGCCAGATGCCCCATATACTATGAATATGAAAAAGGTTGAAAGTGCTGTCACAAATATCATTCATGGTAGGCCAGTTCTGAACAGGGATGCCTTGGTGAACCCAGAAGTTCTTGATTACTTTGAGAAGGTCATTCCAGAACTTCAAAAATAAACCCTTGAATCCCTGAACCCATACTAATGAAGTTGACAAGAAGAGAGTTTGAAGAGATTACTCATAATGCTTTGAAAGGGCTTCCAAAATTCTTCAAGGAGAAGATGGAAAATGTAGATGTTGTCATCGAAAGTAAAGCCCCGAGAAGTCTCCTTTTAAAGATGGGGCTAAAATCTCCAAATGAGTTGCTTGGTCTCTATCAAGGCGTACCGTTCAACCGAAGGGGGTTTTATTATGGGAATGTCCTTCCTGATAAAATCACCCTTTTTCAGATTCCCATTGAGTCCTGCTGTAGGACAAAGGAAGAGATTGAAGATAAGGTGAGGGAAGTGGTCATCCATGAAGTAGGACACTATTTCGGACTGGATGAGGAGAGATTGAGAGAACTTGAGAGGATAGCAGAACGTAATGAGGTTGAGGTTAAGAATGAAATCTGATCTGGGATATTGAGATGAAACTTTCTGATGATATGGAGATTTAATCAGCCTTAACCTTTCTTTTCAAGAAGATGTCTTTCATAAAATTCTTAGGGACAGCAGGTGCAAGGTTTGTCGTTCTCAGGCAACTTCGGGCCTCAGGGGGCATCTGGCTTTCTATCGATAATACAAATCTCTATATTGATCCAGGACCAGGGGCGTTGGTTCGTTGTCTTAACAGTAAGCCTAAATTGGAGCCCGCAACCCTGGATGGCATTATCCTAAGCCATAAACATTTAGACCATTCAAATGATATCAATGTCATGATCGAGGCTATGACCGATGGAGGATTTAAAAAAAGGGGAGTGCTTTTCGCCCCCCGAGATGCCCTTGAAGATGATCCGGTGGTGTTTAGATATGTTAGGGACTATCTGAAGAAGATAGAAATTTTGAAAGAAGACTCAGAGTATCAGGTGGGGGAGATTCGATTTTATACTGCGCGAAGGCATAAGCATCAGGTGGAGACCTATGGCTTCAATTTTAAGACCTCACCTCATACGATTTCCATAATTACCGATACAAAGTTCTTTCCAGAACTTCCAGACCTTTATCGGGGAGAGATTTTAATAATTCATGTCGTTCGACTCAAGCCCATTGGAGATGAACCGATAGATCATCTCTCAATTGATGATGTAAAAACTATTATTAAAAAATCGAAACCTAAACTCACCTTGCTTACCCATTTTGGGATGACGATGGTTAGGGCAAAGCCTTGGATGATAGCAGAAGAATTGGGAAAAGAGCTGGGAAGAAAGGTGATAGCAGCAAGTGATGGAATGAAATTAGAATTAGAGGAGGTTTTGTGATGAAAAGGTGGGAGATGAAAGATTTAAACCCAACTCCAAGGATCTTGATGGGTCCAGGACCAAGCAATGTCCATTACAGGGTTTATCGGGCAATGGCTACCCCAGTGATCGGGTATCTCGACCCGCAACTTCTTGGCTGTATGGATGATATCAGCCAGATGTTAAGGGATATTTTTCAGACAAAAAACCCTCTTACCCTTGCCATCTCTGGGACTGGAAGTTCAGGCATGGAGGCATCTTTTGTTAACTTCGTTGAACCCGGTGATACAGTTGTGATCGGGGTCAGTGGTTTTTTTGCAGAGAGAATGGTAGAAGTTGCCTCCAGATGTGGAGCCAGGGTCATAAGGGTGGATTCGGATTGGGGAAAGATTGTTGAACCAGAAAGGGTGATAAAGTCCTTAAAGGAACATCCCGAGGCGAAGATATGTGCCCTGGTCCACGGTGAAACGTCCACAGGGGTCAGACAGCCCCTTGAAGAGATTGGAGAATACTGTAAAAAAACAGAAACGCTTCTTCTCATTGATGCAGTTACTTCTCTTGGAGGAGTTGAATTGAAGGTTGATGAGTGGGGAATAGATATCTGCTACAGTTGCACCCAGAAAGGTCTAAGCGTTCCACCAGGACTTTCGCCGATAACCATCAGTCCGAAAGGGGTAGAGAGGCTTCGCTCAAGGAAGACAAAGGTCCAGAGTTTCTATCTCGATTTACTTCTTCTCGAAAAATACTGGGGAGAAGAGAGGGTCTATCATCATACTGCACCTGCAACCATGTTTTATGGTCTGAGGGAAGGCTTGAGGGTGGTCATTGAAGAAGGCCTTGTTGAAAGATTTCAGAGACATCAGACCTTAGGGGATCGCCTCAAGATGGAACTTGAAGGTATTGGCATTAAACTTTTTGCTAAGGAAGGGTATCGACTCTCTGTATTGACCTCTGTCTATGTGCCAGAAGGATTTGAAGATGCAGTTGTACGAAAGAGGCTTCTTGACGAGTATCACATTGAGATAGGTGGTGGGCTTGGCCCCCTCAAGGGCAAGATATGGAGAATTGGTCTCATGGGGGAGACCTGTCGCCTTCAAAACATCAAATCACTCATTGGAGCCCTAAAGGATATATTAAATAAATGATCGGTCAATTTAATTCAAAATAGAGAGGGACTTCAGAGATGTTCAAAGTAAAATAGTTTAGTTGAAAAATCCCCTTAATCCTCCTCCTTCAAATGGGCAATCAATCTTTTAAATTCTTTTTCAACTTCTTGACCAGGCCGTTTCAAAGGGGGCCTCGGATCTCCACCAAAATAACCATTTAGGTCCATCGCCATTTTGAGTCCCCCAATTCCATATTCAACAGTGACCGCTTTAGCCAGAGGGGTTAGTCGATTCTGTAGGGCCCTCGCTTCATTAATCTTTTTCTGTTTAAAAAGTTTGTAGATTTTGACACATTCCTCAGGGACGAGATTTGCAACAGCCAGAATTCCTCCCTTAGCACCCACGCAGAGGGCAGGGAAGAAAACAGGGGCTGAGCCCACAAATACAGAAAAGCCTTTTCTCGAATGATGAATGATTTCGCTTAACTGGTCAATATTTCCTGAACTGTCCTTGATTCCAATGATGTTTGGATGCCCAGAAAGTTTTGCCACCCATCTGGCTTCGAGGTTAATACCAGTAAATTGTGGGACATTATAGATCAAGATTCCGATTTGGGAGGCCTCTGCAACAGCAATAAAGTGCTCATAAAGAATTTGGGGTTTCATCTGGCCTCTGAAATAAGAAGGGGTTACAACCAAGGCGCAGTCTGCTCCAAGCTTTGCACACTGATTGGTAAAACGGATGGTTTCTCGAGTTGACTCCATTCCAGTACCAACCATCATCAGTTTGGAAGAGGGGATGGAGTCTCGGGAAACCTCAATCACCCTCAACTTTTCCTTCTCATTAAGATAGACAGCCTCTCCATTTGACCCGAGGACAAGATAACCAGAGAGACCTGTTTTGTTCCAATTCTTAAAATTCTTTTTAAGTTTGTCTAAGGCAAGTTTTCCATCCTCAAAAGGAGTGGTAATGGGTGGCATGACACCACTGAGTTTCATGTTTGGGTCCCTTTTATAAAATTTAGAGATTTGACCTCAAGATCCATTGAATATCTTTAAAAATAACATGGGATAAGGTAATGGTCAAATCATAAAATAAATTAGGTGCGTATTAATTTGTGTTGTTCCTCCATTTTTAATATGATGGATTTATTA
>JBBIRM010000175.1:0-5002 GCA_037441765.1 Deltaproteobacteria bacterium
AGGGAACCTCTCAGGAATTGATGGATAACCCTGATGTCAAATCCGCATACTTTGGTTTATAGTGATTTCTTTTCTTTTGTGATCTTTCTTCGTTCTTCCTCTCGGATCTCACGTCTCAGGAGTTTTCCAACCTTGGACTTTGGGAGCATGTCTCGAAATTCGATGTATTGAGGGATTTTATATGGGGCAAGCCTTTCCCGGCACCATCTGGTCAATTCTGCTGCATCGACTCCGCGTGCATCCTCCTTGAGAACAACCATGGCTTTGATCCTTTCGCCAACCTTTGGGTCGGGTACTCCTACCACACAGGCTCCAATCACGGTGGGATGATCCTGGAGAACCGCTTCGATCTCTGAAGCAGAGACCCTATATGCCTTATACTTTATAATATCTGCAGACCGCTCGATATAGAAAATCTCTCCTTTCTCATTCTGGCGGATATAGTCTCCCATTCGATAATAAATCTCACCATTCAATTCAACATAGGAACGGGCGGTCTCTTCAGGTTTGTTCCAGTAACTCTTTATCGTATAATCTGTAGTAACTAACAACTCCCCTGTTTCACCCACTGGGACAGGCTCCAAAGTATCTGGGTCAACGACTCTACATCGCCTGCTCTTAAGAGGCAGACCAATAGAGCCGACCTCAGGTTCACCGTCCAAACGGGAATAGGTCACATGACCTGCTTCTGTTGACCCATAGACTTGATAAATGGGGATTTGAAAAAGCTCCCTCCACCTTTTAAATACCTCGATTGGGAGTACATCGCCTCCGCAGTAACAATACTTTAATGAACTCAGATCATATTTATCCAACCTGTCATTTTCAAGAATCATTCGGTATAGAGCAGGAACTCCAAGGATCCACCTCACTTTATATTTTTGAATCGCCTGTAAGATTGCATCCACCTGCGGGACTGGCATGATGATGCTCGTGTTCCCAAAATTGAGACCCACCGCAACAAAGAGTCCAAGAGCCATGATATGAAAGAGCGGATTGATGACAATGTAAGTATCGCTTCCTTCACGAATATGACCTCCCACCACATCCTCCATAATATCTCTCACATAGGAAGTCATTCCCACATGATTCCCAGGGACCCCCTTCGGAAAACCGGTCGTTCCCCCAGTATAGAGAATATAAGATAGGTCTTTCCATGGATCGATGTCCACCTCTATTTTTTTTGGGAGGGTATTGATGAGGTCTTTGAAGAAGTAGAGATTCTCATCCTTTTGGACAACCCCCCTTGGAATTTTGTCAAAGAGTAGTCCCACCAAACGCTTCCAGAGAGGAAGGAGGTCAACCAGATTGGTCACGACCACCCTTTTAAGGCAGGTCTTAGAGAATATCTCTTTGACATAGCCAAAATTCGTATCGAGGCATATGATCGTCTCTGCTCCTGAATCATTAATCATGTATTCAATTTCGAAAGAAGTATAAATGGGGGCGATGGGAACAGCGACTGCCCCTATCTTCTGGATGGCAAAGAAGGCAATCACCCATTGAATCGAGTTTGAGATGTAGATTACTACTCTATCCCCCTTTTTAACACCTAAATGAGTTAAGGCGGTTGCAAATCGTTGGATAAGGTTATGTAACTCTGAATAGGAGAAACTTTCACCCAGATAGATGATTGCTGGGTTTTGGGGAAACTTTTCGCAAATTCTTTCAAATTGAGTAAAGACCAACTCTTCTTTCATTGGATTAATTATCAGGCTTCAAAGGTATAATCCAGTAACTTCTCCGATCCTAAATAGGCCTCTTTCACCCTCTCATCCTCCATCACCTCTTCAGGGGTCCCTTCAGTCAATTTCTCTCCGAAGTTCATGACCATCACGCGATTGGCAACCCGAAATAGTTCCCTTAATCGATGTTCGATCATCACCAGGGTGATTCCATCCAGTTGAAGTTTTTCAATAAGGGGGACCATGCTTGCGATTTCACTCATGCTGAGTCCTGAGAAGACTTCGTCACAGAGGATGACATCTGGTCGAAGGGCAAGACAGCGAGCGAGTTCAAGACGTTTCAGATACCCTGTGGGAAGACTCGATGCAAGTTTATAGGGAACAAATGAGTCTCTTTCAAAACCAATCTCCTCGAGAATATCAATGCTCACCGTATCCCTATCCCCGAGTTTTCCTCCTCCCCGCCACCCTCCTGTTCGCCTCGCCCTTGGAGAAAAGAGAGGGACGATCAGGTTTTTGTAGGCAGGCAGGCTATAGTATGGCCGCATGATCTGAAAGGTTCGAGTGATACCAAGGGATGCGATCTTATGGGCGGGGTAGTGACTGATGTCCTGGCCTCGGTAAAGGACCTTCCCAGAGTCCATTTTTATAAAACCCGTAATACAATTAATCAGGGTTGTCTTGCCTGAACCGTTGGGGCCTATGATTCCAAACACCTCTCCCTTATGAACGTTAAAACTTACATTCAGGACTGCCTGAACTCCCCCAAAGGATTTAGACACGTTAACAATCTGAAGAAGTATTTCTTCACTCATACTCTTACCCATCTCTCAAACTGATGGTATTTCCGTTGAGCATAGACCATAAACCCTTCACTTCGGAACATAATGAACATCAACAAGATCAGAGAGTAGAAGACTATCCTTAATGTTCCAAACTCTCTCAGCCATTCTGATATAGGGACGAGAAAGAAACAGCCCAGTAAAGGACCCACCAGAGTTCCGCCCCCTCCAATCACTGTGGAAGCAATCGGGATGACTGAAAAGTCAAGGGCGAATTGGGAAATTCCCGACCACATATAGATGTGAGAGAGGTAAGCCCCCCCAAGAGAACCGAGTCCAGATGCAATAAAGACGGCGAGGGCCTTGTAGAAGGTGATGCTTATTCCTGATGCCCGCACTGCCTGATCATTATCCTTCACTCCACGAAAGACAAGACCAATATCTTCATTGACCAATCTTCTTAACCCAAAAAGAACGAATATCACTATAAGGATGATAAGATATTGTTCAACCCATCTACTGGGAAACCCAGCCACTCCAAGGATCCCGTCTGTCCCACCAAGAATATTTAACGCCTCGATAATCCTCATGAGTGCAAGTGGATACATAAGGGTTACGATGGCAAAATAGACTCCTCGAAGAGGAAGGGCGGGAAGTAAAAGGAGGGTACAGATCAGGGCCCCACCTATGGTGGCAAGAGGAATGGTCAGAGCAATTGATAGTCCAAAAGATTTATTAAGAATTGCTGCTGTATATCCCCCCACCCCGATAAAAAAAGCAGCAAGTAAAGAGACAAGTCCTACAAAAATGACTAAGAAGTCAAATCCAAGGGCAAGCAGGGAATAGATGCAGGCGATCGAGATTACTCGTTTCCAATATAATGATGGCATGATAATTGGTAAGAGAATAAGGCCAATAATTAGTACCAGTCTTGGAAGAATAAGATAGGTCACTTCCTCCAGAGAGGAGATGGCGTAGATTCCTTCAGTTCTTACTTTGATGCCCCTATCGACGCGCTCCCTGCGTTTCTCTAAAGTGACCAGATTTTTATCCATAAGCCCATTTTATGGAGGGCAGGCCTTTAGGCCTGCATCATTCATTTCAAAGGCAAGGCTTAAGCCTTGCCCTACAATATTCAGATATGAGTAAAAAAATTCAAATATTTTGGTTAAGGTTTAGAGTTTTAAAAATTTTGAATTTCTGTTCTACACCCGCTCCTCCAATTCTTTTTGTTTTCCAAAGAGACCCGAAGGTCTGACGATAAGTGTAATGATAATAGCTAAAAGGGCGACCACCATATGGAAATGAGATTGAATGTATTGAACCGTTATTATCTGGATAAATCCGATCATAAATGCTGCAAGGATGGCACCCACCCAGCTCCCCAATCCTCCTACAATACATACTGCGATTGAGAGGATAAGAACATTGTATCCTGCCTCCACGACGATATTTCCTAAAGGGAGAAGAACAATGGCTGAGAGTCCGGCAAGAATGGAACCCATTGCCATGGAAATGATGGCCATCCAATCGGAGTCTATCCCCAGCATCATAGCCGCATGTTCATCCTGAGCCATTCCTCTAAGTGCCAGACCAGTCTTATGGAAATGGGTAAAGAGCCACATGAAGGAGACCACGAGGATTCCAATGGCTATAACAATGATTCTTTGAAGATCAACTGGCACACCTCCAATATTGACAGTCCCTTCAATGAAGACTGGAAGTGTATAGGTCATTCCCTTGAACCCCCTCCATCGGAGAAATTCGAGAACGGCCAATCCAAGAGCATAAGTTGCGATAATTTCGGAGGTTGCCATTCCCCTTACCCGAATGAGAACAAATCGATATATGCCTGCGCCGATTAACCCCATCAGAACCAGGGCCAAAAAGATAGAGATGATATAGTTGAGGTGTAATTTATGAACAAACCACCAGACCCCAAAGCCTGTAATCACATAGAGGGCACCGTGAGCAAAATTGGGGAGCCGGCTAATGCCATAGACCAGTGTGAAACCAATGGCCATTAGGGCAAGCGAGAAACTATTAACGATGCCGTAAATTAGAACGCCCAATAATAAGGAATTAAAAAGCATATAGTTAAATGTATGGCTCATAGGAATAGGGGATAAAGATAATGTTTTCCCCTTTTCCCCATGTCATTATTTTTTCATCCAGGGAGGAAGTTTGATCTCTCCCATTGCAATCTTAGGTGGGAAGACCACTACCCTTTTCCCTGCCTGCCACTGGAAGATAGTACCCACCGCTCCCTCATTCGGGTCCACGCTGGGAATGACCTGATGGTTCTTAGGATTAAATTTAATTCTTCCATACACGCCCATCAGATCAGTCTTCTCTAGAGCAGACACAACAGCATCTGAATCCAGTTTACCAGCCCTTTCAATGGCGTCTTTCAGCACATAGACCGCCATATAACTGGAAGAGGTTCCATACCCCTCAGGTTCTAACCCATACTTTTTCTGGTAGGCTTCAACAAACTTCATTGTCCAGGGGGTAGCCTTTGATGGGGCATTGCCT
>JBBIRM010000175.1:5012-5732 GCA_037441765.1 Deltaproteobacteria bacterium
TTCCATCCGTGGCTTTCCAGAATCCAGGTTGTTCTGCTGCAGAAATAATCGTTCCAAAGGGGAGGGCAGGAACTTTCATATCAAACCACTGTTTTAGAAGAATAGCAGTCTCTGGCATATCCATCCAAATGAGAATCACTTGGGCCTTCCCATCCCTCGCTTTCAATAATCCAACAGAATAGTCAGTGGTTCCAGTGGGATAGACTTCCTTTCCAATAATCTCCCAACCCTTCTCCCCTGCTATTTTGGCAACTATATCTCCTCCAGCCCTTGCATGGGCCACATCCTGGACCATAATGAAAAGTTTATTAAGACCAAATTTCTCTTTGATGCCCATTAAACAGGGGATAAATTCTCCAGTCACCATCCAGCCCACTTCACCAGAGATTCGAAAGCAATATTTGAATTTATCATATTCCGCCTCGACCCGTTTGTGATAGGCAGGAGTTAAAACCCCCGTGGTCAGGATTGAGACCTTTTTATATTTGGAGAGCAAATCCATCGCGGCAAGGGCGGCTTCCGAACGAACAGGTCCTCCTACGATAAAATCAGCATTCTTCTCCAGGATGAGTTTTTCAACCACCAAAAGGGCATCGCTGACTGGGACCCCTGGCTCAAGGTCTCTTGTATCAATCACTTCAACTTTAAAGGGTCTTTTCTCCTTACCAACGGTCACACCTCCCTTGGCATTAATCTCTTCCACAGCCAACTTTATCGCCC
>JBBIRM010000175.1:5770-6076 GCA_037441765.1 Deltaproteobacteria bacterium
TAGAAAGTGGACACCCAAGGACAATGGGTTTTCCCTGTGCGTGGGCCTTAGCCCCAAATGATTGAGTGGTTAATAAACAGATAAATGAAACACCTATGATAAGAAACCCTAACCATCTTTTCTTCATATGAACCCCTCCTTGTATTGAATTTTAATCCCTTCCAAAAGGATTAATCTTAATCTACTTAAAATGAAAGGTACTGTCAAGTTAAACTCAATAGTGCACATAACCCTTACACCTTTTTTAAAGCCCAAAGTATGCGGATTTGACATCAGGGTTATCCATCAATTCCTGAGAGGTTCCCT
>JBBIRM010000176.1:0-6044 GCA_037441765.1 Deltaproteobacteria bacterium
AGCCAAGGCTTTATATGGGAGATAAGGACCCAGAATACCTCTCCTGGAAATATCAAGCAGATATCTTTACAAAAGGGTTTCCTGAAAAATGGTATATACTTGCTGCACCAGACTCCATATGGGACAAAACACGGGCCCCAGAGGGAAAACATACCATTCTCTTAGAAGAATTCGCACCTCCCTTACATCTCTTTACTGAGAGGCAGTGGCTTAAGATGAAGAGTGAAGTCGTGGATTTGATGCTCAAGCAGTGGCAGATCTATGCGCCCAACATGACCAGGAATAATGTGATTGAGGCATTCATAACAACACCCTATGACACAAATATGAGACACCCAGATATGATTGAGGGTGGATGGGTTGAGGGAGCAATGCTCGCTTCCCAAAATGACCGATTTAGACCTATCCCTGATCTTTCTAATTACCGAATTCCATTTCTTAAGAATATGTATATCTGTTCATCCAACATGCATTCAGGGGGTGGAATCGCCAGGGGTTCGAGTTATAATTGCTTTAAAGTGATTGTAGAAGACTTTGGCCTTGAAAAGATCTGGGAGAAGAAAGGAAGGGCTTGGTAGGAATTAAAGTCCGAATCTCAGATTTCGAAAAAATCTTAAATTTTCAAATACTCAAAACAATTCTATGAAGGAAAAATTAAAATGAGACTCAAGGACAAGGTGGCGATAGTCACAGGGGCTGCACAGGGTCTTGGAAAGGCCTTTTCAATAATCATAGCAAAAGAGGGGGCTAAAATTATGGCAACCGATCTACTCCCCCTTGAAAACACGGTAAAAGAGATCAGTGCCAATGGTGGAATTGCTAAATCCATCCAGGCAGATGTCACTTCCGAAGCCGAAACTAAAAGGATTGCTGAAGAGACTTTCCAAGCCTTCGGTCGAATAGACATCTTGGTCAACTGTGCTGCAATCTATTATGGTCTGGTCCGTAAGCCATTTTATGAGATAGATCCCAATGAATGGGATCGAGTCATGACCGTAAATGTCAAAGGGATTTGGCTGTGCACCAAGGCGGTCTTTCCCTATATGAAGCAGCAGGGAAAAGGAAAAGTCATTAACCTCTCCTCTGAAACCTTTTTCACCGGATCTCATGGCTTTGTCCACTATGTCGCATCTAAGGGAGCGGTGGTTGGATTGACCCGAGCACTCGCGGTTGAATTGGGACCTTACAATATCCATGTCAATGCAATTGCCCCAGGATTTACTGATACAGAGGCAAGCAGGACCATAGCCGATGTGACCAAATATGATGTAAGCAGGACACCTCTAAGGCGACTGGAACAACCAAGTGACCTCTTTGGAACGGTCATCTTCTTTGCCTCTGATGATAGCGACTTCATCACAGGCCAGACCCTCTTAGTAGATGGTGGAAGGGCCATGCATTAACCAGTTCCTTCTGAGAAGACCCAAAAGATTTAATTGAACATGCGAAAAAGGATATTGTATGAGTTCTTATCAGGGCAAATTCCTTAGGATCGACCTCACAAAAAAAACCCATCAGGTTGAAAATATTCCTGAAGAAGTGAAAATGAATTGGATAGGAGGAAGAGGGTTTGGAATCCGCTATCTTTACGAAGAATTGAGGCCTGGTATCGATCCTTTAGGTCCAGAGAATAAACTCTTCTTTTTAACAGGTGTGCTTTGTGGGACAAATGCTCAGGGATTTTCTCGGTATGTCGTGATGGGGAAAAGTCCTTCAACGGGGTGTGTGGGGAGGTCTGTAGGGGGAGGAAACTTCGGGGCCCAGATAAAATTTGCTGGCTATGACTTTCTCACCATAGAGGGAATATCTGATCATCCAATCTATCTATATATTGACCAAGATGGGGTAAAGTTTTGCGATGCCTCCGACCTTTGGGGCCTTGACACTCAGAAAACCCAAGAGAGGATAAAAGGAATTCATGGCCAAGACGCTCAGGTAGCCTGCATAGGACCTGCAGGAGAAAAATTGGTCCGATTTGCTACGATCACTCACGGTCGAAGAACTGCTTCCCGATGTGGAATGGGGACAGTGATGGGATCGAAAAGACTTAAGGCCATCGTGATCCAGGCAAAGGGAAAAGTGTCCCCCGATAACCCAGGGTCTTTTAAAGAGGCTGTGGAAAAACAGATCTCCATTCTTAAGACACATCCGAGAAGGGTTCGTATGACAGATTATGGAACAACAACACTTGTCGAGGTGGCGGATAGATTGGGTTGTTTTCCAACCCGAAATTTTCAAGCAGGACGAATGGAAGGAATTGAGAAACTTGTTCCAGAAGAATTTTCCAAGATCAAACTTAAAAATTTTGGCTGCTTCAGTTGTATGACCCGATGTGGCCAGGTTCATGAAATAAAGGAGGGCTCCTTTAGAGGGGTTTATAGCGAGGGACCGGAGTATGAAACGATCTGGGCCTTCAGTGGACAGGTAGGAAATTATGACCTTGGGGCAATCGTTGCAGCAGATAGTCTGTGCGACCATCTCGGCATTGATACTATCAGCACAGGTAATGTAATCGGTTTTGTGATGGAACTCTTTGAAAAAGGAATAATCACACAAAAAGAGGCGGATGGCCTCGATCTCAGATGGGGAAATATTCAATCCATTCTCACCCTGGTAGAAAAGATTGGTAAAAGGGAAGGATTTGGAAGGCTCTTGGGCGAAGGAGTGAAGAGGGCTTCAGAAGAGATCGGTCGGGGAGCCCAACACTATGCCATGCATGCCAAAGGGCTGGAACTTCCTGCCTATGAACCCCGTTCAATCAAAGGTTACGGCCTAAGTTATGCAACCTCCAACATTGGGGGAAGCCATATGTACGGAAGACCGAGACAGGAACTTTATGGAACCTCAGAACCCAGGGTGGTAGATAGGTTTGCAGATGAAGGCAAGGGAGATATCATAGCACTTGTTCAAAAACAACAGGCCTCTGAGGAGGTGGTTGTCGTCTGTACCTTTGGAAACTCAGGCCTTACATCTTCACTATTGGGAGATCTCCTTGCCTCTGCCTCGGGATATGAGGAGTTCAGGGACCCTTCCTATGTTGAAAAGGTGGGTGAGAGGATCGTTTGTCTTGAAAGGTGTTTTAATGTCAGAGAGGGCTTTAGCCGAAAAGAGGACACGCTTCCCCAGAGGATGTTTACTGAACCCCTCCTCAATGCTGGAGAGGCAACCGGCCAGATGATTCGAAAGATGGATACGCTCTTAGATGAATATTATGAAGCCTTTGGTTATAATAAGGAAGGTATTCCCACCCCTCAAAGAATTAGACAGCTGGACTTAGAAAAATTTCTGGAGGATCATCCGTTTTGAAACCTGAATTAGAGTGTGCCCCCTGTCTCCACATATGGCTATATGAACGAGCAGGGGTTGTGGCAGACAAAGAAACCCGTTTTCAATTTAGCCGTTCCGTTTTAAGTATCCTATCTGAGGAATTTCGTTCAGAAGTAAACCTTGCCCTATTGGCCAATAGAACCGTTGAACCAATTGAAGAGTATGTGATCCAATCCTCCCGATATTACGATCCCTTTAAACTAAAGAGCAACCAGCACGCAAAAGAGTTACTCTCCAGGGCAAAAATATTTATCGATCATGGTAAAACAGAAGAAGACAGGTTGATTCGAGCCTGTTGCTTAGCTTCTTTGAGCAACATCGCTCCAATTGGAGGACCATCTGGAAGCTTCAAATTTCAGGAGGTCATCGATCTCTTAGAGGGGAAAAAATCTCTTCCGGTGGTCATGGGCGATGTCTCTCAGTTTATTAAAAAGTCAAAAAGAATCTTTTATATCACAGATAACGCTGGCGAGATTGGATTTGACAGCCTTTTAATCTCACGGCTAAAAGAGATGGGGAAGGAGATCAACCTGATTGTAAAAGAAGACCCCTTTTTCGAAGATGCCACCACAAAGGATGCTTCTTTTTTCAACCTCGACCATCTCGTTGATCATCTGTTCTCGGTCAAAGGCCTCTTCGTTCCCATCCCCAACTCTTCCCCATTAATGGATGCCTTCCATCATAGCGACTTGATCATCTCCAAGGGGACAGGAAACTATGAAGCCCTCCAGGATGAAGTCAATGAGAAGCCTGTGATATATATGTTAAAGGTAAAATGTAGACCCATCTCTGAAAGGATTGGGGTGGAGATAGGGACATTTATTGTGAAAGTTTAACGATAAAAATGACCTATTCCAAAAATTTCATCATTTTTCTTGCCAATTTTTATTATTTATCCTTTCCCATTTGGGGAAATAGGTGGGGAAAAATTTTGGAGGTGACATATGTATATTCGAATGACTTTTTTTAAACTTAGAACAGGACAGATGGAGGCACTTCGAGAGCTTTACAATCGAGAGGTCATTCCAGCCCATAAGGGGCACAAAGGAATCCGTTTTGTCCATCTTCTCGAGTCCTTAGATAATAAAGAAGAAGGAATCTCTGTGACCGCATGGGATACGAAGGCAGATGTAGAGGCCTATGAGAAGAGTGGGGATTACGAAAAATTAGTGGCAAAGTTTAAAGATATGTATGCTGAAGCCCCGATCCTCAAATCCTATGAAGTCACAGCCAGCTCAGAACCTATCTTACTTCGGCTTTTTTGATCCAAAAAGGTGGTTATTTAATACTCAATATCCCACATGGATAAAACGGATCTATTAAAATATTTTTAAATTGGATGTTATTTATCTCCCCATCAAAAAATCATCATAAAATTAGGATTGCCCTCCATTATGATTTCATGATAGCAATATAAATAATTAATCCCCAAATGGGGATTTTACCTCCTTTTGAATACATACAGTGTTTACTTGAGAAGGGAGGATCTGAAAAATGGAAGAGATAAATTTCATCTTAAATGGCCTTCCTCGGAAAGTCATCGTAGATCCAAAAAAACCTTTATTGAAAGTCATCAGGGAGGAATTAAGACTCACTGGAACTAAAGAGGGTTGTTTTTCAGGTCATTGTGGAACCTGTGCCGTTCTGATGGATGGTGAGGTAGTTCTTTCCTGTAGAACCCCTATGGCCAGCGCCAAAGGCAAAGAGGTCACAACCATTGAGGGTATAGGAACTCTTAAAAATCCTCATCCCTTGCAATTGGCCTTTGCGAAGACAGGTGCCATTCAGTGTGGGTTTTGTACACCTGGGATGATCGTTCGGGCCAAGTCCCTTCTGGATAAAAATCTTAATCCTTCAAGGGAAGATATAAGAAAGGCCCTCCAGCCCCACCTCTGTCGTTGTACAGGTTATCAAAAGATCTTTGAGGCCATTGAATTGGTAGGTTCTTATCTCCGAGGAGAAACAGAATCCATCACCTTAAAACTGACCGGTAAAGGAACGATTGGTCAACCCGTTACACGGCTGGATGCACTTGAAAAAGCAACAGGGACAGCCCTCTATGCCTCGGATTTGGTGGTTGAGGGATGTGCTTATATCAAAGTCCTTAGAAGTCCCCACCACCATGCGAAGATCCTCCATATTGAGAAGAGCGAGGTGGAGGCAATTCCAGGGGTCCTTGCCGTGCTTACAGCCGAAGATGTAAAAGGAACAAATATATTGAAGATAGCAGGAGATGATCAGCCCCTTTTGTGCAAAGATAAGGTACGTTTCATTGGCGACCCGGTGGCTGCGGTAGTAGCAGTCTCTGAAGAGATTGCAACCACTGGTATTGAAAAGTTAGAGGTAACCTATGAACCTCTTGAACCTCTTCTCACCCCAGAGGAGGCCCTGAAGGAAGGGGCCATCAAAGTCCATGATGATCGACCCAACCTCTTTTTCGAACAGTCCATCATTCATGGAGATACGAAGAAAGGATTTTTAGATTCAGAAGTGATCCTTGAAAAAACCTATTCTACCCAGACCGTTACACATGCCTATCTCGAGAATGATGCAGGTGTGGCTTATATCAATGACAATGGACAATTGATCATTATGTGTGGAAGTCAGAATATCCATGGGCAGCGTAAGGCCATTGCTGAAGCGCTTGGTCTCAGTCTGGATAAGGTGCGTGTCATTCAAACCACGACAGGAGGGGCCTTTGGAGGAAAGTTGGATGT
>JBBIRM010000177.1:0-6031 GCA_037441765.1 Deltaproteobacteria bacterium
CTCCTGGTTAGAAAATACCCCAGAAAGGAGCACCCAAAAGTGATAGACGGTCAGAGAGAAAAATGGAATATCTTCTTGAAAACATCTAAGGGAAGTGATAAGGTGAAATCTAAAGTAAGGTAGTCTATAAGATTTTAAAAAAAGGAGGAGTTTATGGCTGGGGTCAATAAAGTTATCCTTATCGGTAACTTGGGAGCAAACCCTGAAATAAAGTATCTCAGCAATGGGACCACGGTCGCCAATTTCAGAATTGCCACGACCGAAAATCGAGTAAATCGTTCTGGAGAAAAGGTCAGCACCACGGAGTGGCATCGAATCGTCGCCTTTGGCCGATTGGCTGAAATTTGCGGGGAGTATCTGAAGAAGGGGAAACAGGTCTATATTGAAGGTCGAATCCGAACCCGCACATGGGAGGATAAAGATGGGAATAAGAGATCGACCACTGAAATCGTTGCTACCCGAATGCAGATGTTAGGACCACCAGGGGCAGTTCCCGAAGTTCCTGAGATGGAGAAAGAATTTGAGGTCGATCAGGATATCCCTTCTGGATCCGATGAGGATGTCCCCTTCTAAAAAAGGGTTTAAGAATTCGGGGGTTCATTGGGTTACAAAGAAATTTTGAAATCAAAATAATTTCCACTTGCCCCCTTGAATCCCTAACACTCTGTCCTTTTAAAAGAGGTACCTCCGCATACTTACATTAAGGAGGAGGCCGATACCTATTAACGTAGAAAGCATAAATGAGCCCCCGTAACTGAGCAGGGGAAGAGGAATTCCCACAACAGGCAACATTCCTAAAACCATCCCGATATTAATGAAGATATGCCAGAAGAGCATTGCTACTACTCCAAATGAGAGAATAGCGCTGAAGCGATCCTTTGATTGAACTGCGATCCTTAAACCCCAGAGGATTAAAGTTAAATAGAGTGCAAGCAGGATGAAGCAACCGATTAATCCCCACTCCTCTCCAAAAGCGGAAAATATGAAATCGGTCTGTTGCTCGGGAAGAAATCCGAGTTTGGATTGGGTTCCTTTCATAAAACCCTTTCCAAGAATCCCTCCTGAACCTACTGCAATCTTCGATTGAATGAGGTGATAGCCTGCCCCCAAGGGGTCCATTTCAGGATTGAAGAAGGTAAGAATCCTCCTCTTCTGGTATTCTTTAAGGAATCTCCAGAGAAAAGGGACGATGGCCCCTCCTCCTACGACAATCGTCAACAAGGAGGACCAACGCACTTTGACAAAAAGTAAGACAGAGAAGAAGACCAGGAGAAGGATGACCGCTGTCCCTAAGTCGGGTTGTTTTAGAATGAGTATTATGGGTACGATAAGAAGGAGAAATGGGATGGGGAGTTGCTTTAAGGAATATCCTTCTCGACTGGGAGGGCGTTGAAAAAATTTTGCAAGGACAACGATTAAAGAAATTTTTATGAATTCCGAGGGTTGAAAAGAGACCCAACCTATCCTAACCCATCGTTGAGCCCCAGAAGTGATGATCCCGTAAACCATAACTGCCATCAATAAGAGAAACGTTATGAAGTAAATCCCATAAGCAAAGTCTGAATAGATCCGATATTCGATGAAGGCGATAATGATCATAAAGATTAGGCCGATGAGGAGCCATATCATCTGTTTAAGATAGAAAGGTGAGCCAGAGGTCTCCATCCCAGAGGTTGTACTGTAGAGGTTGATGAGACCGATGGCAGATATGAGAAGTGTTATCCCCAATAAGGTCCAATCGAAGTGGACAAGGAGGCGTCGATCAATCATCGTATACATCCCCTGCGGAATCTCCCTTAGGTTTTTGAGTGGGAGAGGGCTCAAGATTGAAAAACCTCTCCATTACTTTTTTTGCAATAGGGGCAGCTGCCACTGCTCCAAATCCTCCATGTTCAACAAGGACAGCGACTGCAATCTGAGGATCTTCAAAGGGAGCATAGGCTACAAACCATCCATGGTCTCTAAACTTAGGGGGGAGACGTGCCATATCCCCTCTTTTAAAATTGGGAGGCAATTTGACTACCTGAGCGGTTCCTGTCTTCCCTGCAACTTTAATCGTCTTTAAATTACAGGCCCATCCCGTCCCCCCAGGTTCATTGACCACTCCTAAGAGGGCCTCCCGAACAATCTGAAGTGTCTTCTCAGAAATATTCGCCCTCCCAATTTCGATCGGAGGATACTCTTTTAGAACATCTCCATAAATATTCTCCACCCTCTCCACCACTTGGGGGAGTAGGATTCTTCCACCATTTGCAACCGTTGCGATGAGCATCAATTGTTGAAGAGGGGTCGTATTGATATAACCCTGACCAACAGCAACCGAAAGGGTCTCTCCACTATACCAGGGGACTCCAAAACGTTTCTTTTTCCAGGATGAAGAGGGCACGGTTCCTGGTTTTTCATGGGGGAGGGAGATCCCAGTCAATCTCCCCAGACCCAGTTCATTGGCATATTGGGCAATCCTATCGACCCCTATCTTCAAACCTACCTGGTAGAAAAAGATATCGCATGATTCAACAATGGCACGATGGAGGCTCAATGTTCCATGTCCACCTTCTTTCCAACATCGGAAATCCCGGTTCCCGTAATGGAAAAGGCCAGTACAGGTGAATTGGGTGTTTGGGGTGATGATCCCTGATTCGAGACCTGCAATGGCGGTAACAATTTTAAAAACAGAGCCTGGAGGATACTGCCCTTGGAGAACCCTATTTTGAAGAGGATGGTGAGGGTTCTCTATAAGGTCTTTCCATTCCTCAGGGGTAATAGTTCTCGCAAAGAGGTCTGGATCAAAATCGGGTTTGCTCACCATGGTAAGGATTCGCCCTGTCTTTAAGTCCATTGCAACCAAACCCCCCATTTTACCTTGAAAGGCCTCTTCTGCAACCTTTTGAAGATCAAGGTCAATTGTAAGGATAACATTGTTTCCTGGAAATGGTTTAATGCTATTTAAGGGTTTGACCTCTCTTCCCCATGCATCTACCTCAACCTGACGACCCCCATCCATTCCTTTGAGGTCGTTTTCCCATCTACACTCAACTCCATATTTTCCAATAAGGGAACCCATTCTGTAGGATGAATCTTTTATTTGTCTTAATTCATTTTCATCCACCTCGCCGAGGTACCCAATGAGGTGAGCGGCCAGGCTTCCATAGGGATAGGAGCGTCGTGGTCTCACATCAACGATGAGACCGGGAAGGTGGACCCGATTAAACTCGAGTTTAGCCAGTTCATCCCAATCAATATCTGACTTTATCTTCACCGGTCTAAAAGGGGCACGCCTCTTTTGATCCTGAACCCTTTCCCTCAATGTCTCTACAGGAAGGTTCAGGATCTCTCCAATTTTTTTAAGGGCCTCTGGATTGGCTTTCAGGTCTTCTGCAACGACATAGGCCTCAAAAGAAGGTCTGTTTGCTGCAAGGATTCGGCCCTTTCGGTCAAGAAGCATCCCTCGGTCAGCAGGGCTTTCTCGGATTCGAATTCGATTATTCTCTGATAACCTCCGGTATTCGCTTCCCTTAAGTACCTGCAGGTACCAAAGCCAGATCAGGAGGAGAAAGAAGGCACCCAAAACAAATGCCACAAAATATCTATATCTCTCTTTTAATTCCTCCATCCTCTGAGTGTTTAATTCCGTCATTGCTATTCTTCCCCTCCTTTCAATCTTTTCCAAGCGTGCGGAACAGAAAAAGTTTTTTACTGAAAAGAGGGATCAGAATTAGGGCGAGGAGGCCTGTGAAAAAAGACTGGGGAAGTAAAGACCTGTAAAAGAGAGGGTAGAGGTGGCTTTGGGGACCTGGATTAAGCACTTTCAAAAGAATCAGGATGAAAAGACCCTCTATCAATGCAATGAAGAATGCAAATAGGAACCTGGATTGAAAATTTTCTAAAAAAAACCTGTCTTTAATGATCTTGGCTATATAGAAGACCATAGGCCTTGAAAAGGTAAAAAGGCCAAATGTATTTCCAGAGAATAGGTCCATCAGATATCCCAAGAAGAGAGAGAGGATTCCACCTAAGATTGGAGGGAGAGAGAAGGCATAGGTGAGGATTAGGATTAAGACGATGTCGGGTCTTATTCTTTGTAGGATTGATGAGGAGAGTAGGGTGGTCTGAAGGGAAACAAAGAGAATTCCAATACAAAGATGGAGAAGGATTCTTTTCATCGTCCTTTTCTTGTGGCTCCTTTGACCTTTTTATTCTTCCTTTCCTCTTCTCCCTGGGGAGGTGAGGGGAATTCAGTGATAATTAGCACCTCTTCCAATTTGGTTAAGTCTACGCTGGGGATCAATTCCGCATATTGGAAAACTCCCTCCCCTGTTTTTTCCACTTTTCTGATCTCCCCGATCATCAACCCCTTAGGAAAACTGCCGGTCAATCCAGAGGTCACCACCTTATCCCCTACCATTACCTCCTCGCTTCGTCGAAGGTATTTCAACTGGCATAGATTTTCGCCCAATCCCTCCACGATTGCCTTTGCCCTTGTTCTCTGGGTGATGGCATCGATGGCACTATTATAATCTGTGATGAGGAGTACAGTTGAGTAATTTGGAGAAGTCTTAAGGATTTGGCCGATGACTCCCTGGGGAGTTATCACCGCCATTCCTTTTTTTACCCCATCCTTTTCTCCTCTATTCAGTGTTATGCTTTTAAACCATGACGAGGGGTCTTTCCCTATCACCTGTGCGGTAATCGAAGAAGGAAAATGTTTATCACGGAACTGGAGGAGTAACTGAAGTCGTCTGCTGGCCAATACCTCTTCTCTCAGAAGGTTGTTTTCCCTTTCGAGTTCAGCCACCTTCTGCCTTAGAGTCAAATTTTCCCTCTGAAGGCCGACCAAAAAAATATAGTGTTGGAAGATTCCCTGGATGGTCTTGATGGCCAAAGTCGAGGCTCTCTGGAATGGAGAGCAGATTTCCATCAGAAGGGCATCTAAAAAATCAACTCCCTTTTTCTGCCTTACCCTTAGTGAGGTGAGAATCAGAGCAAAGATCAGTAGAAGGATGATGAAAGTTAGGATGGAATACCTTCTATAAAGGAAGAGATTCCTGATCCTCATGGAATTTCAATATTGGACCGTGACGGTATGGAGTAAGGTTTCGTCATCAAGGACCTTCCCTGCACCCAAAACGATGGCAGAGAGAGGGTCATCCACTATGGTAATGGGTAGGCTAGTCACCTCCCGGAGAAGGACATCGAGGTTCTTCAGAAGGGCTCCTCCGCCCACCAATACGATTCCTTTGTCAACAATATCCGCTGCCAGTTCTGGAGGAGTCCCCTCCAGGGTAATACGGACTGTATCGATAATCATATTGATAGATTCAGCCAACGCCTCTCGAACCTCCTCGCTATTAATCTCAAGGGTCTTCGGAATCCCAGTCACCAAATCCCTACCTTTCACCTCGATGCTCTGGGGATTTTCCTCAGGATAGGCGGTCCCGATATTGATCTTGATCAATTCAGCAGTTCTCTCTCCGATCAGAAGGTTATACTTTCTTTTGACATATTGAACAATGGCCTCGTCCATCTTATCCCCAGCCACCCGAATGGAGTGGCTGGTAACAATTCCGGATAAGGAGATGACAGCCACTTCTGTCGTTCCACCTCCGATATCGACGATCATGTTGCCAGAGGCCTCTGTGATAGGGAGGCCAGCCCCAATGGCAGCGGCCATGGGTTCTTCGATCAGGTAAATCTCCCTTGCCCCTGCAGATTGCGCAGATTCTCGGACTGCCCTTTTCTCCACGGGGGTGATGCCAGAAGGAACAGAGATGACCACCCTGGGTCGAATCAATGTCTTTCGATTGTGTACCTTCGTGATGAAATAACGAAGCATCTCCCCTGTAATTTCAAAATCTGCAATCACCCCATCCTTCATGGGCCGAATGGCAAAGATGGTTCCTGGAGTTCGACCCAACATCTCCTTTGCCTCTCGCCCTACAGCCAAAATCCTTTTCTCTCCCCTTGAGTCCCTCTGAATGGCCACCACCGAAGGCTCAGAAGAGACAATCCCCTTTCCCTTGACATAAACAAC
>JBBIRM010000178.1:0-5986 GCA_037441765.1 Deltaproteobacteria bacterium
CGACCCGCTTTATAAGATTTTCGGAGATATCCCTACCCGATTCATATAATTCCCCACTTAAATGAGGAGTTACAAAATCTCTATGTTTTTCCTTGACAAAATTTGAGAAATAATTTACAAACCTTAGTGAATATTTTCTCATAGTTTGAAATTAATTGAACTCAGGAGCGAATTTTGACGGGAAATAGGGATGTTTTGATAATAGGGGGAGGGATCTCTGGTATTACTGTCGCCCTGGAGTTATCTCAACTTGGCATCTCTTCAACCATAATCGAGAGGGAATCTTCCATAGGAGGACTGGCAATTTCATTCTGCTGTAAGGCATCGGAGTCATGCAACAAATGTTTTGCCTGTGTAGTGGACAAAAGAGTCATTGAAACCCAAAATCGAAAAGAAATATCAATCCTTACACAAACAGAACCTATAGGGGTTAAAAATGGTCCTGGAGGATTTAGTGTCACCTTAAAAAGAGGGAAGGAAATAATTGAGCTGAATCCCTCGGCCATTGTAATCGCAGTGGGTATAGAGCCTTATGATGCCACTCAAAAGGCTGAATATGGGTATGGTATTCTTAAAAATGTTATTACAGCCAAAGACCTCGATGAAATGTTACGGTTCAAGGGTAAGGTCTTTCGGCCTTCAGATGGAGAAAGACCAAAAACCATTGCCTTTTTTCAATGTGTGGGGAGCAGGGATGAATCAATTGGTAACCTTTATTGTTCCCAGGTCTGTTGTGCTTATGCCCTCCGCCTTATAAAAACAATTCGATATCAATACCCTGAAATAATCACCACCTTCCTATATATGGACATCCAGCCTGCAGGTCAATCTTTCCATAATCTTCTTTATTCCTGCCGCAGGGACAACGGAATTCGTCTAATAAGAAATCTGCCCTCTAAGGTCTATCACTCTCCGCTTCATGATACACTAAAAGTAAGTTTGATAGATTCCGAAAAAGGAGAGATCGTGGAAGAAACATTTGATTTAATCGTTCTCTCAGTTGGAATGGTTATAGGTAAAAATAAAAACTCCCTCCTCAAACTATTTTCTTTAGGGCTTACAGGGGATGGCTTCTTTAAAAAACCATCACCCGAAACAGGTGTCTTTCTTGCTGGTGCATGTAGTGGACCTAAAGATATTGATCGTTCGATAATCCATGCAAAGGCCATAGCATACGAAGTTGAACAATATTTGAAAGGAAGAGATTGAATGGCCCGAATCGCAGTTTTTATTGATTCGATGAACGAAAAAATACCTTCCTCCCTGAAAAAAAAGATCTACTCATTTATCGAGAAAACCCCTGATTTTGCCTTTTATGTTGAAGAGGAGGATCTCTCATCACCTGAGGCTGTTCAAAGAATGGTTAAACTCCTCTCCAAAGGCGATGCTGATAGGGTTTTGATCATTGGGGGAAGCCCAAAAATCTATGAGAAATCTTTTAATAAGTGTGGATATCCAATTCCAATAAATCCCTATCTATTCAGTGTGGCCAATATTAGAGAACAACTCCTCTGGGCTACTATTGACGAAGAGGAGGCCTCAGAAAAAGCCATAGAGGTTATCCGCAGATCAATTCAAATGGCTTCCTTAAAAAGACCCATTAATACCCAATCTATTTCTCTTAAACCTGAGGTTCTGGTAATAGGAGGGGGGATTTCAGGCATTTGTGCTTCTTTAGCACTTGCTCGATCAGGAATCCATGTTGACCTTGTGGAAAAAGAGAAAGAGATTGGAGGAAAGGCCTCGAGTATAAGATTTTTTTATAATACTCACCAAGACGCAAAGGCGTGGATCAAAGAGAGGATTTCTGAAGCCCTTCTAAACCCCAATATTAGTATCCTTACACATAGTGAACTCATCCATCTTGAAGGCAAATTGGGTCGTTTTAAGGCAAGGATCCGGAGATTTGATAGAAATGAAATAGAACTTTCTCCCTCTGCAATTGTTGTTGCAGTAGGGTTTGAAATAGACCATGAAAGAAAAGGAATCCCTGCCCACGAAAGGATCATAAACCTCTCTGAAATGGAAAGATTGATCTACGAGGCCAGAGGCCCTTCTATCCAATGGGATGGAAGAGAAATACAATTTGTGACATTCTTTCTTGACATGGTAAATGAAGATATCAAAATCGATTCGATAAATGCAATCAAACAGGCTTATATTCTTCAAGAAAAATTTAAATGCAAGGTCTCAATCTTATGTAAAGATGTGAAGGTCTCTTCCGATGGGATGGAACGCCTCTACCGAAAGGCAAGGGAGCAGGGTGTCCTCTTCTTCAAATATGAAGAGGAACCTAAGGTATCAATTGTAAATTCACAGATCCAGATAGATCTAAAAGATACTTCTTTGACGTTAAAAAAGGAAGACCAATGGCCCATCTCAATTCTTTCAGATCTTCTGGTTGTTGGAGAAGCCTTCGTGCCCAATCGAGAAACCGAAGTTCTCTCCGAGATCCTCCATATCCATACTGGAAGCCGTGGCTTTCTTATGGAGGATAACCCCCAACTGATGCGAATACGATCCAACCGCAGAGGGATATTTCTTTTAGGTGGATGTAGATTCCCTCAAGAAATCTCAGAGACTCTTATCGAATCAAGGGCAGTAGCACAGGAAGTTATAGCCCTACTAAAAAAAGGGGAATTCACATATGACCTCTCTGTGGCAGAGGTTGATCCCAAAAAATGTGCGCTCTGTTATACATGTCCAAGGCTCTGCCCCCACTATGCCATAACAATAGAAAGATATGCAGAAAGGAATGTATATATAGATTCTGGGAGAGGGGATACAACAAATTACTGGGCAGCCAGGGTAGATCCTGCCTCATGTTTTGGATGTGGGATCTGTGTGGGAGAATGCCCTGCAAAGGCCATAACCCTAAACCATCTTAGGGATGAACAAATATACGTAGAGATGGGACTTATGTAAAACTTTTAAATTTTTCTCCTCCAGGGATTTTTATGTCAAGTTTTGAACCAAAGATAATTGCCTTCTGCTGCGATCAATCTGGGTACCCTTCCTTAGAGATGGCAGGAAGATTGGGGCTCAGGCTTCCAAAAAACGTTGAGGTCGTTCGTGTCCCGTGTGCTGGAAGGATTGAAACAATCTATTTGCTAAGAGCTTTGGAAAGAGTCGCAGATGGGATACTGATCTTTGCATGTTATGAAGAGAACTGTCAAT
Organism: Deltaproteobacteria bacterium; assembly: GCA_037441765.1. GTDB lineage: Bacteria > Desulfobacterota > BSN033 > BSN033 > UBA1163 > JBBIRM01. The sequence continues at coordinate 3,178 of JBBIRM010000178.1, forward strand.
TTCTTCGAGGAAACCTCCGTGTAAAAAGCCGTTTATTCTATGCCTACAAGATTCTGGAAAAGATCGGGTTAGAAAAGGAACGCCTCGAAATCTGTAATCTTTCCACAAACAGTGGTGTCAGATTTGTAGAGGTTCTTCAAAGAAAATATGATGCCCTCAAGAAATTAGGACCAAACCCATTTACACAAAAGGTATAAATTTAAAATTTGAAAGGGCAGGAGGAACAGATGATTAAAGCTGAACAGAAGCCAATGGATGAGATATTGGGGTATATCGAATCCTATAATAAAATACTGCTTTCCGGATGTGGAGCCTGTGTAACGGTATGCCATGCTGGAGGTGAGAAGGAGGTTGAGTTGCTTTCCTATTCGTTAAAAATGGCAAGAAAGAAAATGGGTAATCCGATAGAAATCTTAGAGATAACTCCGGCACGTCAATGCGAACCTGAATTTGCCCTGGAACTTAAAGAGATGGTTCAAAATGTTGAGGCAGTGCTCTCCATAGCCTGTGGGGTTGGTGTCCAGACACTTGTCCGCCATTATCCAAATACACCAATATTTCCTGGATTAAATACAACATTTCTGGGTGAGACGGTGATCCATGGTATCTGGGAAGAAAGATGTCAGGCTTGTGGCAATTGTGTTCTCGGAAAGACGGGGGGTATATGTCCTATATCTCGATGTGCAAAACAACTCCTTAATGGTCCCTGTGGAGGTTCATCCAATGGAAAGTGTGAGATTAAAAAGGAGGCCGATTGTGCCTGGCAATTAATTTATGATAGGATGAAAAATTTAAAACAACTACACAAACTCGAAGAAATAATCCCGGCAAAGAGATGGGGTATAGAATCGAGGGACAGTGGTTTGAGAAGAATCGTAAGGGAGGACCTAAAGGTATGAAGGCAGGGAGTAATCTGGAGAAGATTCTTTCAAGGGGAATTTTTGCTGTTACAGGTGAATTAGGTCCTCCAAAGGGTAATGATGTGAGTGTGGTCAAAAGAAAGGCAGATCTCTTGAAAGGTTACGTTGATGCTATAAACGTTACAGATAATCAGACAGCCATTGTCCGTATGTCGAGCATTGCCACTTCAAGTCTTCTCATTCAGATGGGGTTGGAGCCAGTGATGCAGATGACAACAAGGGATAGAAATCGGATCGCCATTCAGAGCGACATCTTCGGGGCAACTGCACTGGGTATAAAGAACATGCTCTGCCTTACAGGAGATCATCACACCTTTGGGAACCAAGTTGATTCAAAGAATGTTCATGACCTCGATTCCATTCAACTAATCGATTGTGTTAGGACCATGAGAGACAATGGAACCCTCCTTGGCGGGGAAGAAAAAATTGAAGGGGAAATAAAAATATTCATAGGCGCAGCAGAGAATCCCTTTGGAGATCCATTTGAATTTCGGGTTATCCGTTTGGCCAAAAAGATAAGGGCAGGTGTTGACTTTATCCAGACCCAGTGCATCTATGATATGAATCGCTTCAAGGAATGGATGAAGATGGTGAGAGATCGTGGCCTTCATGAAAGGGTTCACATTCTGGCTGGTGTTACCCCCCTTAAATCAGGAGGTATGGCTCGATATATGGCAAAAAATGTCTCCGGTATCATAATCCCAGATGAGATCATTGATAGAATTGTTAAGGCCAAGAAACCGGCTGAGGAGGGCATTAAGCTATGTGTCGAACAGATTCAACAACTCAAAGAGATCGAAGGGGTTCACGGGGTCCATATCATGGCCATTGAATGGGAACACATGGTAGGTCAGATTACAGAGATGGCAGGATTGTTACCGCGACCCAAGGTCGAATAGAGGAGAGAATCTATGTCATTCAAAGAAAAATTAGAGTCGGGAAAGTTTGTGGTCCTAACAGAACTTCAACCCCCAAAGGGAATTGATCTTTCCGAGATTTATCAACATGCTCAATCCCTGAAGGGTCGTGTGGATGCGATCAATGTGCCAGACCTTCAGAATTCAATTATGAGACTAGGGTCCCTTTCAGTATGTACCCTTTTAAAGGAGAAAGGGCTTGAGGTCATCTTTAATCTCTCCTGTAGCGACCGAAACCGACTGGCCTTGCAGTCCGAACTTCTCAATGCCTCTGCCCTGGGAATTAAGAATGTCCTAGTTCTACAGGGCACCCCCCCCTCCATTGGAGACCATTTTGAGGCAAAACCTGTATTTGATCTCGATGCATTGGGTTTACTTGGAGCGGTCAAACGCCTCCAAGAGGGCTATGATCTAATGGGAAATGACCTCCAAGGCAAACCCCATTTTTGTGTTGGAACCACGGTCAATGCAGGTGCAAAAGGCCATATCCTCGATCTTGAAATTATGGATATGGAGAAGAAGATACGGGCTGGTGCGGAATTCTTTATCACCAATTCCATATACGATGTTAGTCTAATTGAGAAGTTTTCGAAGAGAGTCGCTCATTTTAAAGTCCCCCTCATCGTAAGTATTACCTTGCTCAAATCGGTCGGCATGGCTCGATACATGAATAAACATATAGAAGGGACTTTCATTCCAGATTCCATAATTGATCAGTTGATGCGGGCTTCTGATAAACAGGAGGAGAGCATTCGTATCGCCGCTGATTTAATCAATGGGATGAGACCCTTCTGCCAAGGTGTTCAGATCATTCCGATCGGATGGGAAACCCTTGTCCCTCCGCTTCTGGATCAAGTTGGATTGCCCTGAGGGATGGCAAGCAAATCCATCCCCTATTGAATTGCCAATCGATAAGGTTATGAAAGAATCATTCTTGCTTGTAAGCCCTCAATCATTATGTTATTTTGAAAA
>JBBIRM010000179.1:0-5976 GCA_037441765.1 Deltaproteobacteria bacterium
GGGGAGATTTTCTCTTCCTCGGGTTACTCTTTCGTTTCGAAGAGAGGATTGGTTCCTCTCTGGGTGTGGAAAGACCTGCCTCCGTTGGGTTTGACCTCCACCTATACCGTTTGAAAGATGGAGTGGAGGTATGGCGGGGGAAATTTAATGAGACCCAGAGGCCTCTCAGTGAAAACCTTTTCAAGATAGGCTCCTTCATCAGGAGGAGAGCTCAATGGTTGACCGCCGAGGAACTTTCAAGCGTCGGTATGGATGAGATCTTGAGTCGATTACCTTCTGTTCAAGAACTGGAGGAGAGAAAATGATCATCATTCCTGCCATCGACCTAAAAGAGGGCAGGTGTGTGAGACTCTCTCAGGGCATGATGGATCAAGAATCAGTCTATTCGGAAGATCCCGTTAAGATGGCCAAGCACTGGGAGGAGAAAGGGGCAGAGAGGCTCCATGTGGTCGATCTAAACGGTGCCCTTAGAGGAATACCCTACCATCGCTGGCTCATCGAAAGGATTGTTAAATCTATACACATTCCAGTGCAGGTGGGTGGTGGTATTCGTGATGGGAAGACCATTGAAGATTATCTCTCTTTAGGAGTTAGGTGGATCATCCTCGGGACATCAGCCCTTAGGAATCAGAGACTTATGGAAGAGGCCTTGGTTCGCTTTCCTGATCAGGTGATTTTGGCCATCGATTCAAGAGGGGGGAAGGTGGCAATAAAGGGTTGGAAAGAAGTGGCAGAGATTGAGGTGATTGCCATGGCAAAACGATTTGAAGGCAAGGGTCTCTCTTCCATTATATTTACAGATATTGAAAGGGACGGAATGGCAACAGGTTTGAATTTGGAAGCGACAAAGGCATTGGCACAGTCTACCTCAATTCCGGTCATTGCCTCTGGAGGAGTTGCGCGCAAGGAAGATATTGAGCAGTTTATGGAGTTGGAGCCATATGGGGTGATAGGAGTGATTGTTGGCCGAGCACTCTATACAGGGGCCCTAAGCTTAGAGGAGGCAATACAGATAGTTAAAAGAAGATCAGATAGGAAGACAATAAATTCTAAACTCGAAACCTAAAATCTTGTAGGGCAAGGCTTCAGCCTTGCCTTAAAATGATATGCAAGCCTAAAGGCTTGCCCTATAAGAATTGTTAAAATGAAATTCTAAGATTTATTCATGTGAGAATCATTAGAGGTAATGGAGTGAGATGTTGGCCAAACGAATCATTCCCTGTCTTGATGTTAAGGAAGGAAGGGTGGTTAAGGGAACTCAGTTTGTAAACCTCAGAGATGCTGGGGACCCTGTTGAGAATGCGAAAACCTATGATCAACAGGGTGCGGATGAGATTGCCTTCTTAGATATTACCGCCTCTTATGAGAAGAGAGAGATTCTTATTGATGTTGTCCGCCGAACAGCAGAGCAGATCTTTATCCCCTTAACAGTAGGAGGGGGGGTTAAGAGCCTTGAAGATATCAGAAAACTTCTTAAGGCAGGAGCGGATAAGGTTTCAATCAACACAGCAGCAGTAGAAGATTTGAGTTTTGTCCAGAGGGCATCGAAGCGCTTCGGCAGCCAATGCATCGTTATTGCTATCGATGCCAAAAGGAAAGGAGAAGGGTGGGAGGTTTATACCCATGGAGGAAGAGTCCCAACTGGGATTGATGCCATCCAGTGGGCAAAGAGAGTGGAAGAACTGGGAGCAGGTGAGATCCTGCTGACCAGCATGGATCGGGATGGTACAAAGGATGGGTATGACCTTGAACTGACCCGAACGGTTTCAGAGAGTGTGGGAATCCCTGTGATTGCCTCAGGAGGGGTTGGAACCCTTGAGCATCTTTATGAAGGGCTCACCCTTGGAAAGGCCGATGCAGTGCTTGCTGCCTCAATCTTCCATTACCAGGAATATACAATTGCTCAGGTCAAATCCTATCTGAAGGAAAGAGGCCTCGTAGTGAGACTTTAAAGAAAGGGTTTAGGGGTCTTGGGTTCGAGGTGTAAAGGGAACCTCGAGAAATTATTTTACTCGAACCCATGACCCCTTAGATATGATCAATCGTTTTATCATTATACTGGCAACCGGCCTTGGCGTGGGGTATTCTCCCGTTCTTCCTGGGACAGTTGGAACGCTCCTTGCAATTCCAATCTACATTTTCCTCTCTGAAATTCCCTCTCCGATATATGAATTGACGTTGATTGGCTTCTTCTTTCTCTCGGTTTGGATTTCGGAGAGGGCAGAGCAATTCTTCGGGAAAAAGGATGATCGAAGGATAGTGATTGACGAGATGATGGGATTTTTCCTCACCCTTATCTGGTTGGAAAAGACCCAACATACTATTGTTATGGGATTTATTCTATTTCGTTTTTTTGATATTATTAAGCCATTTCCCATTCGACGTCTTGAGAAGAAATGGAGGGGCGGATATGGGGTGGTATTGGATGATGTGATGGCAGGAGTCTATGCCAATATAGTTCTCCATCTCATTTCCTTATATTTTACCCTTCCTAATGGTGGAAAAGGAATAGGGGGATGATGGCTGCGAGGATTTGGTGATGAGAAAGGAGAAAGTCATTGGGAATATGCTTAGGCAGAAAGGTTGGAGCATTTCGATCGCAGAATCATGTACGGGAGGTTTGGTGTGTGATCGGATCACCGATGTTCTAGGAAGCTCAGATTATTTCATGGGAGGAATGGTTAACTACAGTAACCGCTCAAAGGCAAAGCATTTAGGGGTCCCAATGGAGGATATAAAGAAATATGGTGCTGTAAGTCCTCAGGTGGCGAGAAAGATGGCCCAGGGGGTCCGAAAAACATTTGGAACAACTTTTGGTTTATCAACAACTGGCATTGCTGGTCCCACAGGAGGGTCTAAAGAAAAACCTGTTGGTCTTGTCTTCATTGGATTGGCAAAAGGAAAAAAGACTGTGGTGAGGCAATTAAATTTAAAGGGGAGTAGAAGAGAGATCAAGCAGGAATCCACCAATTTAGCCCTGAGGTTTCTCCGAGATTTTATTAAAATGGAGATTGAGAGGGAGGGACGTTAGGCCATGGCACTTACAACCAATCTCACATATTATTTTCATAACAGGATTAGAAAGAGGGGTTATTCCTACTTCAGGAGTGGAGCAGTTGAGATCAAAAGCGGGAATGAAGAGGAAGTTCAGGCTGAGGTGATCGGGACACACACCTATGAGGTTAATTTATACCGGGAGGATGATACGGTATATGCCTCATGCAGTTGCCCTTATTTTCAAGGTGAACTGGAGCCTTGCAAACACATCTGGGCAACACTTCTCTCCGCAGAGGAGAATGGGTATCTTCTGAGTAGAGATAGGAATGATCCACTTTATATCCAAACCGATAATGAGAGAGATTACCTAAAGGATGAGGATTGGGAGGATGAGGAGGCAACCTCTTTAAATTTTAAAAGCACTTATTATCCTCTGAAAAAGAGAGAAACTCTTCAATCCATAAAGCAACCACCGGGATGGAAAGGCTTTCTTGATTCTTTAAAAGTCAGATCGGAAACGCAAAGGCTTAGGAAAGACCCTTTTGAAAAAATGAAGCAGATTCTCTATTTGATTGATGTTTCTGAATCCAATAAGATGAATAGCCTTGTAATTGAGGTTGCGCAGAGGCAGATGAAAAGGAATGGCGAGTGGGGGAAGATAAAGTTCTATAGCAGTTCATATTTCAAACCCGAAAATTTTCCTGACCAACAAGACCAGCAGATCATAGCATTATTGATTGGAGGTCAGGGTTATAATGGATACTATTATGGCTATCCGGGTTATTATAGAAGAGATTCTTTTTTTTATATAACTTCTTTCTCAATCCAGGAAAGTCTTATCAGGCTTATCTCTCAAACTGGCAGATGTTTTCTCAGGAAGGCGAATTACGAAATTGAAAACTCTCCCATCCAGTGGGATGATGGAGGACCATGGGAAATCTTTTTGAGTTTGGAAAGATCAGGAAATTCCTTTCGTCTTAAAGGCCATTTCCAGCGAGGGGAGGATCGGATTTCTATTGAAAAACCCATCCTTTTCCTTCCAGGAGGTCTCTTTTTCTTTGAAAATAAGGTTTTCCGATTTCTGGATCAAGGGACCTTTAACTGGATTTCTCTTTTAAGAAAGCAAAAAAGCCTTCTTATTCCATTTAATGAAGTGGAGGATTTCGTAAAGGAATTAATGATGATGCCTCTTATTCCAGGGCTTTCCCTTCCTGAGGAGTTACGATATGAGGAGATCCATTTAACACCAAAGCCGTGGCTCAAAATAATAGCACCTAAAAGAAAAGAAAGATGGGATGCTGATATATTAAGTTGGGATTTGGCATTTGATTATGATGGGAAGTTGGTTCACTATGAAGATTCGTCTCGGGGCATATTTAAAGATGGAAAGAGATGCATTATCGTTAGAGATATTGATTTTGAAAACGATGCATATAAAAAGATCCGAAGTTTAGGGTTTAGAGAACGTTATTCCTATGGGGAATTAAGGAGGGAGATTTCTCCAAGGAATATTCCAAAGGCAATTCAAGAACTAATTTCTTTGGGATGGCATGTGGAGGCAGAAGGGAAGGTTTACCGCCATCCAGGAGCATTCAAATTGTCTGTAAGAACGGGAATTGATTGGTTTGAATTGCATGGGGAGGTCCAATTTGATGATAAGACTGTAAAATTGCCTGAGCTGCTTTTGGCACTTAAAAGAGGTGATAATATTGTCCTCCTCGATGACGGTACCTTTGGAGTGGTTCCAGAGGAATGGCTGAAAAGGTATGGTATTCTCTCTTCCCTCGGAAAAGCACATGATGACCACATCCGATTCTCACGCTGTCAGGCATGGTTTCTTGACGCCCTTATAGCATCACAACCTGGATCCAGATGTGACGAAGTCTTTGAACATTTGCGAGAGGAACTTAGAAGCTTTGAAGGGATCAAACCATGTGATCCGCCAGAGGGTTTTGTGGGCAGTTTAAGAGAGTATCAAAAGGATGGATTGGGCTGGATCCATTTCTTAGAAAGGTTTGGATTCGGGGGATGTCTCGCCGACGATATGGGCCTGGGTAAGACCATACAGGTCCTTGCTATGCTCGAAGAGAGAAGGAAGAAGAAAATATCGGCAGGTGATAACAGAGTTGGGGAGAGTTTAAATCAAAGTGATAGAGTTTCGGACCCTTCCCTCGTTGTAGCACCGAAATCACTTGTCTTTAACTGGATCCAGGAGGCCAGACGATTCACCCCCAATTTAAAAATCCTTGATCATACAGGGACTAAAAGACTGAAACCAGGGGAACATTTTGAAAATTATGATCTTATCCTTACAACCTATGGAACATTGCGAAAAGATGTGGTTGAATTCAAGGATATTGAGTTTGACTACTGTATCCTTGATGAAGGGCAAATGATCAAGAATTCTAATACCCAATCTGCGAAGGCAGCTCGACTTATCAAGGCAAAAAATCGTCTTGTGCTAAGCGGAACCCCTATTGAAAACCACCTTGGAGAGCTATGGAGTCTCTTTGAATTTCTTAACCCTGGAATGTTGGGTTCGGCATCTGTGTTTAAATTGACCACTTCAGGGGCACGAAACCCTGACCCTCAGACTCTGGAAATGCTTGGGAAGGCGCTTCGGCCTTTCATCCTTCGTCGAACAAAGAGACAGGTAGCATCTGAGCTTCCAGAAAAATTTGAACAGACCCTCTATTGCGATCTCGAATCAGTGCAGAGGAAACTTTATAATGAGTTGAGAGACCATTACCGTCAGAGCTTACTCCATCAGGTGGAGATTGATGGTATAAATAGGTCCAAGATTCAGATTCTTGAAGCACTTCTAAGATTAAGACAGGCCGCATGTCATCCAGGGCTCATTGACAGATCGAAGATTTCCTATCCAAGTGCAAAGCTCGATGTTTTACTGCCACAACTCGAGCAGGTCATAGAGGAAAATTATAAGGTTCTGGTCTTTTCACAGTTTACAAGCTTCCTTTC
>JBBIRM010000180.1:0-5915 GCA_037441765.1 Deltaproteobacteria bacterium
TGAATTTTCACAAAACAATAAATTTAACAGCAACACAAATTAATACGCACCCAAAAATTGACATGATAAATGGATTGGGAATATAATTCGGGGTTAAAAGAATGAGTAAACCAATCCTGTTGGGTATGGGGGCTTTACCGCATGAAAAGTACGATAAGAAAATATGCTCTAAAGATTGAGCGAAATGAAATAAATCCTCACCTTCGATATGATGGGAAAAGGAGTGGACTGATTTTAGATCCACGCCGGAAGGATGTTCCTCTCGAGGTCTTAGGATTTGGAATATATCAATTGGGGGAAAATTTTATTAAAAAAGAAACCTGCGAGAAAGAAGTTGTCCTTGTCCCTCAAGAAGGGGAGTTTGAGGCCGAAATAAATGGGAAGCGATTCTTTGGAAAAAGAAAGGGAGGACCATTTGCCTTAAGACCTGGTCTTTCCAATGCCTCAGCCCTGTATATCCCATGCAATTCCCTACTCAAAATTCGAGGAAGAGGGGAAATGGCCTTCTTTGAGGCTCCTGCTCTTAAGGAGAACCCTCCATTCTATATTACCAATGACCAGGTGAAACCTATCTCGAGGGGGAGTTGGATTTGGCGGAGAGATGTGATCTCCTTAATAAGTCCGAAAAATGTGAGTTCAAACCTGGTGGTTGGAGAAACCTATAACCCTCCTGGTTTCTGGTCCGGGACCCCTCCCCATCAACACGACGAGGATCGACCATCACTCGGAGAATCAGGCCATGAGGAGATCTATTATTACCGTTTCAATTTAAAAAGGAAGAAGAAAGATCGATTCCAACCTTACGGAGTTCAACTACTGATGGACGGGAAAAGATTGGGGAAGGCCTTTTTAATTGGTGATAAGAGCATTTTTGCTATCCCTGGAGGGTGTCATCCTGTGGTTGCCTCTCCTGTTTCTGAACTCCTCTATGTATGGGGCCTTGCGGGTAAGGGCAGTGAACTTAGGATGAGGGATATCGATCAATTCTCCTTTCTCCACTCCTTCGAAGAAATTTTTAATCACTTAGAAAAAAATGGGAAGAAAAAGATTCTTCTCGAGAAAAAATTTAATGCCATATCTTCCTCTTACCGATTGACAGAGGATAAGAAGTCAGTCTTGATTGCCATGTTGAAAGAAAAGGGATATGAAATAAAATAAATTTAACACTTTATCTGTTTGAAAACCTTTGTAAAATCCCTCCCAACCTCCCTTTGCAAAAGGGAGGAGATAGTTTTATCCCCCTTTGGCAAAGGGGGAATAAAGGGGATTTTTTAAAGATACTATCGATTAATTGCTGTTTGAAATTCCTATTTTCAAAAGACTAAATTGATAAAAATAAATATATTCTAAAACGGGGCGAGAGGGATGAAGATTTCAATCTGTAATGAGCTTTTTCAAGATTGGCCGATTGAAAAGGTTTTCGACTATGCGGCCCAACTGGGTTATGAAGGGGTTGAAATTGCACCTTATACGTTAGCCGATTCGGTGACAGAGATATCTGCTAAAAGACGGGATGCCATCCGCCGTGCATCTGAAAGGAGTGGTGTGGAAATCGTTGGTCTACACTGGCTATTGGTTAGGCCAGAAGGTCTCTATATAAACCACCCTGATGAAATCACCCGAATCAGAACTCAGGAATATATAGAGGCCCTAATCCACTTCTGTGCAGATATTGGAGGAAAGATTTTGGTTCATGGCTCCCCACACCAGAGGACCATTCAGGAGGGATGGAACCCGAAGGATTCATGGGAGTATGCCAAAGAGACCTTTGAAGCGTGCTTGAAGATCGCAAGAAAAAGAAATATCATCTATTGCATTGAACCCCTCGCCCATACCAGCACCAATTTTATAAATACAGTGGAACAGGCCATTCAATTAGTAAAGGAGATCAGACATCCCAATTTCAAAATGATGTTCGATTGCAGGAGCGCATCCATTGAAGAGAAATCTGTCATAGAAGCCCTTAACAAGGCCCTCGATTCAAGGGCCCTCTATCATGTTCATGTAAACGATGTAAGTGGGAAAGGCCCGGGATTTGGAGAGACAAAATTTTATCCCATCCTTAAAACCCTATTAGAAAAAGGATATCACTATTACATATCTGTGGAGGTCTTTGATTTCAATCCTGATCCCCAGACCATTGCCAGCAGAAGCATAGGTTATCTTAGAGGCATTCTCGAAGGACTAAGCCTGAAGAAATAAGAATAAAAAGGGGATAGTCCCTTTTTATAAAAATTATCCTCTGTAGCGTATAAATTTACCTGCTTCAATACCTGCTTGGGCGATATGTTCTGGAGTGGTGTTTGAAAGGCTTATTTTCTTAATAATGAAATCCGCTCCTGCCCTCCTGTAGCAATACCTCACGAAGGCACTACAATACATTGCATGGGGGTCATCGACTGGGTTAGGGAGCCACTCCTTCTTTGTTATGATCGCCCACCAGGTGCCGAGAAGTTCCTGGATCGGGTAGAGAACCTGCTCATCAACAAGTTGAAGGGCAGTGGCAAGGATTTCCTCAATTTCCTTCTCTGAAAGGCCAAAGTCAATCACTCCAGCATTTTCCACCCTCTCCCTACAGTGCTTACCAATCCAGTTCTCCTGCGCACCATTGCGAATCTGGGGCTTAAAGACATTTATCTTAAGATCGGATTCAAAGATGTAAGGACTTCTGGTCTTCTCTCCGCCCCTACCTCTCCGATCCAGCCTCAAATCCCCAAAGATAAAACAGTGAGACCAGAGCGAGGCCTTACCATCTTTCGTTATAACCTTCTGAGCCTCACGAATTGCCCTCCCTACAGGATGTTTAGTCCCCACCAATCCTATAATTCCCGCCTTATAGTGCTCGGTAAAAAATCGAAGCAATCTTTTATTAATCTTTTCCACCTTTTCCTCCCCCCCTTAAAATAAGAGGTTATAAAACTACAATTTATCCTGATGAAAATCAGGTGCCATAAACAAGAATTGCTAACCTAAAACCCTCTTATTATTTTCTTAAAAACCTGTTCCTCCTCCCAGATGGTTTTTTCGATTGGATAGTCCTTTTTTATTCTCTCAAATCTTTTGGAGAGAGCGGAATATTCAATAAATGCTTGAGGAGTGAGGTCCCATCCCTCTTTGTCAAGCAGTGAATTCTTTTCAAAAATCATAAGCCTATCCCAGGGCAAGAGCCTACCCCTATAGGCAATCAGTTTCTCGTAACTCGGTCGATACCGTTTTCTTAGAAATTCAATAAATTTTTTTGTATATTCCTTTGCTTTCATTCTATTCTCTTCGATGTGGTCAGGGTCGTTTTTCGTTCCAAAGAGTTTTGAAAGGTAGGCATGTTGAGCGTTTGTTATCCCTTTGTGGGTCGCAAGATCTTGAATCCCGTGAAGGAGATAACCTAAAAGGAAAAGCCCTGATCTATTAACTCTATCAGCAATTTTAATTGTTTTCTCTGTAAGTCTTTTTACCCAATGAATGTAGTTCTTTTCTGCTTCCGCCCGGGATTCGATAGTCCTTCCCATATTGTCATTTTCTGTCTGCGCATGGGCACATGGTTTAGACCAATCATAAAAATCTGGATCTTGAGAGGCATCTCCAACGATATCAATAGCATTCTCATGAAATCCAAAATTCCTCAATACCTCTCCTGTGATCTCAAGGTGCCCAGGTTCCCAATCTCCAGTCATCCTTGAAAGCCATCCTCCAGAGGGAAGACGGGTCTTTTTCATATTGACTTTAAAACCCCTTTCCCTAAGGTAAGTCCCAATTTTCCTCGATCTTGTTACTTTCTTATCCTCAGGGAAAATCTCCCAGAGGTGGTAATGGTTGAAACAATAGTAAGGGATATACTGGAAAGACTGACCCCTCGTTGTGAGTTTATCTGCCTCAGGCATTCTGGATGGGATATTGTCGAGTGTGCTCTCGAGAATACACCACTGACCTAATTCATTCTTATAGACAGGCCAGCAATGCCCCCCTAAGGATTTTCCTTTTTCATCAAAGACCTCTCCAAGAACGACTCTGACACAGAAAGGGCTTATTCCACTTGCGATGAGAAGGCTTGCAAGGAGAAAACTCCCATCTTCACAGTCGCCTTCACAGAGGGTTTGAATCTCAGGAGGAAAAAGCCAGAAATCCCCTTTCCTTTGTTTCTTAGTATCGTAGACATATTTTATATTTTTTGCGACAAATTCCCATATAACCATTGCCCGCTTATCAAAACTCTTAGGCTCCCTGCTTGTCGGAAGCCCTTTTTGTTTAACCAGTTCATGAAGGATCTCTTTCATAACGCTGTTATCTTCAAATGAAATCCACTCTCGGATATCGGTCTTGATCGGCTTGGTCTGATTCCCGATCACATACCGCTTCTTATCAATCACAGTGTCTTGAAGAATTAAATCTCCTTCCCAGTTGTAAGGCATTTGTCTCCCTCCTTCTTCACTATTTAAATCCACTCCATTTGAGATGTCAATCGAAATATAATTTGCCCAGAAAATAGTTTTTTAATCAACCCCTCACCCCTAACCCTCTCCCCAAGCATTGGGGGAGGGGAGGGTGAGGGAGGAGGGTTGGAGGTAAAAGAATTTATTATTTTTTGCTATTTTTTGAATGGAAGTAATCGTTTAGGATTTTTCGGTGGTCGAATGCCATATCTTCAGGAAGGTTTGCTTCATTGAAGATATCTATTTCAAGGGCATCGTCCTTGGCCTTAGGAATACCCTTAGCCCTTGCAACATAGACCGTTGAAATTGTGTGGTGCCTTGGATCCCTTTTGGGATCAGAATATGTATGAAACTGCCCAATCAATTGAACATCCAGATTGGTTTCTTCCTTCGCCTCTCTCATGGCCGCTTCTTCAAGTGACTCTCCATAATCCACAAAACCACCTGGTATGGCCCAGCCATAAGGAGGATTCTTCCTTTTTATCAGGACGATTCCCTTCGATTCGATTTCAATAATGATATCAACAGTAGGGATAGGGTTTCGGTAGAGTTTAATCTCACTTCCACATCTGGGACATTGAATGGATTTACTGGTCATTTTTCCCCCGCCCTCTCATCTTTAAACTAATGCAAATGTCAAATCACAACTTCTCAAATGAAAAAATACTGTTAAAATTTAAATTTGATATTTGAAATCAGGTCTGTCTAAGCAAATATTTCCTCAACATGTCGAGGGCAATGATTGTGGACCTTTCTCTAAGTATCCACAACTCACCCCCTAATGAGTACTCCTGGCTTTCTATCATCGAAGATGTAGAAAGGGAGTAATGGGTTTCCATTCGATATTCTTCCTCCCCTTGTCTTTCGACTACTTTTCCATACATGGCAAGGCCGATACCTGTCTTAAACTCATTTCGGGCCATCTCTGCCAGTGAGTCTGTAAACCGCTTTGAATCTTTTTTAAAAGAGCCAAGTTGCTGGGATGAAAGATTGAGAAATTTCCCTTGAGACTCTTCAGATGTTAATATTACTCCTTGAACGAAAGAGGAAGTATTGGTGCTCGATAGTCTATGAGAGATCAATCCCCCTGTAAAGGTTTCTACCACAGATAAAGTGAGACGAAGTCTTTCTAATTCCTTAACAATATTTCCCTGCAAGGTCTCATCATCAACGCCATAAATAAGAGTACCGAGTCGGTCCCTAATCTTTTTCTCCATCTCACCGATAAGTATCAAGGCCTCTTCAGGGTTTTGACCTTTGGCAGTAATCCTTATCCTTATATCTCCAATTGATGCAAGCGTTCCAACCAATGGATTTTTCTCTTTCATCAGGTCTTTGATCTGCTGACCGATAGCGCTTTCTCCAAGTCCACAGGCACGCAACACCCTGTAACGAATGACCTCCTGCTCAAGGCCAAATCTTTTTCGGATATAAGGGATGACCCTATTTTCCATTAGATATTCCATCTCTTTTGGAACACCTGGAATG
>JBBIRM010000181.1:0-5818 GCA_037441765.1 Deltaproteobacteria bacterium
ATTACTTCAGTCCTGCTTTCTTCTTTCTCCAAGCGTCCAGTCTCTTTTTAATCTCCTTCTCAAAGCCCTGCTCGGTGGGATGGTAGTAAACCCTCCCTTTCAAATTCTCTGGGAGATATTCTTCTACGACAAAATGATCAGGATAGTCATGGGGATATTTATACCCTTTTCCATACCCAAGGTCTTCCATTAAAGTAGTAACAGGATTTCTGATGTGAAGGGGAACTGGTTGGTTTTCCAGTTCCCTCACATCTCTCTGGACTTGTTGGTAGGCCTTGTAGATAGCATTCGATTTGGGAGCGGTGGCGAGATAAATGGCTGCCTGTGCCAGCGCCAGATCTCCTTCAGGAAGCCCGATGAAGTGAAATGCCTGCATGGCTGAAACCGCAATCTGTAAGGCCTGGGGGTCTGCATTTCCAATATCTTCAGAAGCAAAGCGAATCATCCTTCTTGCAATGTAAAGCGGGTCCTCTCCAGCCTCCAGCATCCTTCCAAGCCAGTAGAGGGCTGCATCCGGGTCACTTCCTCTCAGGCTTTTATGAAATGCAGAGATGAGGTTGTAGTGTTCTTCTCCTGACTTGTCATAAAGAAAGGCCTTTTTTTGAAGAACCTCTTCCAATTCTATCTTTCTAATCCGACGGATTCCTTTCCCATCAGGAGGAGTAAGCAGAACTACCATCTCCAGGGTATTGAGGGCTATCCTTGCATCTCCACTGGCTACCCTGCAAATCCCCTTTATGACATCGGTTTCAATATGGGTTGGATATTTCCCTAATCCCCTTTCTCTATCCATTAATGCCCGATTTAGAATCAACTCAATCTCCGCTTCAGTTAAGGGACGTAGGGTAAAAACCTTTGTTCTTGAAAGCAGTGGGGAGATAACTTCGAAGGATGGATTCTCTGTTGTGGCACCTATAAGAATTATTGTCCCTTTTTCCACATGGGGAAGAAAGGCATCTTGCTGGGCCTTGTTGAAACGGTGTATCTCATCCACGAAGAGAATGGTTCTCTTTTTCTGATACTTCCATGCCTCCTTGGCTTCCTCAATCACCTCTTTGATCTCTTTCACCCCTGAAAGCACTGCACTGAAGGCAACAAATTTTGCACCTGTGCTCGAAGCGATGATCATTGCAAGGGTGGTCTTTCCCGATCCAGGAGGTCCCCAGAAGATCATGGAAGGAAGTTGATCCGACTGGATTGCCTGACGGAGGACCTTACCCTCACCCAGGAGATGGTCTTGACCAACGAACTCTTCAATCGTCCGAGGTCTCATCCGATCTGCAAGGGGGGCCTCTCTTTCAAATAGCTCCTTTGACCCTTTCTCAAAAAGGTCGGACTGTCTCTTCAATTAATCTCCCTTTTTCTCGGCCTAAGGGGTTAGGATTTGATTTTGGCTAACTCCTCAACTCTAACCCTGATTTTTATTTAAATTAATCATTCGAATCACCTTAAGCATCTCTTCATGAATCAACCCATTTGAGGCCAGGATCTCCTCAGAATAGATATTAAAGGGTTGACCTTTAAAATCTGTTACAATCCCTCCTGCCTCGGTTACCAGTAGGCATCCTGCTGCTACATCCCATGGGTGGAGTTTTAATTCCCAGAACCCATCGAACCGACCTGCTGCCAAATAGGCAAGATCAATGGCTGCTGAGCCAGGTCTCCGAACCGCAAAACTCTTTTTTATAAAATCACGAAAATAACAGAGATAATCATCCACATGTTCACGGGCGTCATAAGGAAACCCTGTTCCCAGTAGGCTTCTTTCCAATTGGTCTATACGAGACACTTTAATCCGCTGGCCATTAAGAAATGCCCCCCTACCCTTTTCTGCAAAAAATATCTCTTCAAGAATTGGGACATAAACCACTCCAACTCTTATTTCTCCTTCTATCTCGAGCCCTATCGAAACGGAAAAGAAATGGAATCCATGGAGATAATTTGTGGTGCCATCCAGTGGGTCGACGATCCATTTATAGGGAGAACCCTTCTTCTTTAAAATACCCTCTTCCGCCAGGATATCATGATGAGGAAAGGCATTAAGGATAATCTGAGCAATGGCTTGCTCACATTTCCTGTCAACCTCGGTTACAGGATTAATCTCTCCTTTATATTCAACATGGTGGGAGTGTCCAAAGTACTGCTTTTGAATCCTCCCTGCCTCTCTGGCAGCAGCGATGGCGACATCTAAAAAACTATTCTTGCTTTTCATTGCCTCTCATAATTCCTTTTGGAGATTTGTTAAAGGAAAGTTTAAATTTGACAATCCCTTTATCAAAACTTTATGATAATTCCTGTTTCAAGTCAACTTATATCAATAGTTAAAAAATCTTTTCAGGAGTGAACGATGAAATTTGAGACCTATGGAAATTGTTTTGTCTGTGGAGAAAATAACCCTGAGGGCTTGAAATTACATTTTGAGATAGATAAGGAGAAGAAAGTCTTAAAAACCACCTTCATCGCACCTCCTAAGTTCCAGGGATACGATGGAATTATTCATGGGGGTATCATAAGTACTCTCCTCGATGAGGCCATGGCTAAACTATCCTTTGAATTAGGTTACAACACCGTCACCGCAACCCTTGAAATCAGGTTTAAGAACCCTGCTCCTATTCTTGAACCCTTGGATGTGTATGGCGAGATTGTAGAAGTTAAACCAAGGCTGGTCAAAGCAAGGGCAAGTATCACAAAGAAGGATGGAACGATATTGGCAGTTGGGACTTCTACCCTTTTAAGGCAGAAATCTCAGAAGGGGGAGTCTCACTAACCCTAAGAGTTTGAGTCATTTCTGCTTTGGTTCGTCCACCATAAATCTCATATTAGGTAATCAATCTTAGAAAGTTTAGACAGAGGATCTTCTTTTGGTCCTCTTCGGAAAGGCTTGAAGCCTTCAATTCCTCAAAATATCTCTTTGGACGAATCAAAGGATAATCCGATCCAAAAAGTATCCTTTCGACTCCAACGATCTCCTTGGCAATCTTATAGACCTTGCTCGAATAGAGAAAGGGGGATGCTGCGGTATCATAGTAGACATGTTGAAGGCCCTTTGCCACCTCAGGCATTAATTCATAAAAGGGAAGCCCTCCTCCCCAGTGAGCAAATATGATGGGGAGATTTGGAAAAGAGACTGCAAACTCATAGAATCGTTCAATAGGAGTCGGTCCTTTCCCTGGATAGGGATGTCCAATGGGTTCATTGGTATGGAGAAGAAGGGGAATACCCTTTTGCTCCATCTGGCTTAAAATCGTCTTCATGGACTGGATCGTTTGTAGGTTCATCTCCTTCTCATAAAAAGCAACCTCTCCAACTCCCATTGCCCCTTCCGTGATCCTCTGTTCAAATTCCTCCTCAGAGCGTCTGGTATCTGAAAAAGAAAGAGAGATAAAGACGATCAACCGATCGGGGTATCTTGCCTTTGATTCCATCAAATATTGATTATGAAGGCTACAGAGGTCTGGGTCGGTCCAGGGAAAACCACACACCACCGAACGGTCAACTCCTTCATCATCCATAGATGCGATCAATTCCTCCACCCCAACCATCTTCGAATTCAAACCTTTATAAATTGATGAAAAACCTCCATCCTTTTGGCAGAAGGACTCTCGATCCATTCTCATCGCTTCAGGAAAGATATGGGTATGACAGTCGATGATCATGGCTTGCCCTTGGAGAAACTATGATGCCCCAGACATTTGCCAAGAGTCCAATACTCCTGTGCGCCTGGGCAGTAGGTAAGGGGAAGAAATTTGGAGATATCGATTCTTCCCTTCTCCTTTTGAACCTCCTCTCTCACATGGACAGAAACGATTTCGGCAAGGAAGAGATGATGGCTCCCTAAGGGAAGAACCTGCTTTACCTCACACTCCAACTGCACATGACACTCATCAATCAAAGGAGGCTTTACCTTCTGGGCTGGGACAGGCTTCCAACCCATCGTGCCAAATTTATCCACTTCTTTTCCAGAAACTACCCCACAGGCATCTACTTTTCTAACCATCTCTTCCGATGGAAGATTAATGACAAACTGCATAGATTCCTTGATGCATCGGTAGGAATATCGTTGAGGTCGGATAGAAATCCCAACCATGGGTGGGTCGGAGTTTACCACTCCTACCCAAGCGAGCGTAATAATGTTTGGTTTTCCTGTTGAATCGATACAAGTGACCAAAACAACAGGGGTTGGGAAAAGTATGGTTGTAGGGGATAGAGTTCTTCTTCCCATCTTCCTCTCCTTGTTTAATTTTTCGGCTTTATTGGAAAAGGCTTACATCCCCTTTTCCCTTTCTAATTACTTTAGGGAAATCTCCTGTGAGATCGATGATGCTTGAATGTTCGGGAATGATGATCCCCCCATCGATTACCAGATCCAACTTTTTTCCAAACCGCTCTTCAATTTCAGAGGGATCATTATAAAGGGTTTCATCGGGTTTATATACACTGGTGCTGATGATGGGATGCCCCAATTCCTTCACAATAGCAATACAGATCTTATTGTCTGGGATCATGATCCCGACTGTCTTCTGTTTCGTCATGGCAATCTTTGGAACCAATTTGGTCGCCCTCAGGATAAAGGTATAGGCCCCTGGAAGGAGGCGCTTCATTATTTTATATGCATAGTTGGATACAAAGGCATAACAGCTTATATCCTTCAGGTCAGAACAGATAAAACTCAGAGGTTTCTTCCCCTCAATCCTCTTGATCTGATGAATTTTACGAATCGCCTCAGGACAAAAGAGATCGCATCCAACTCCATAAATGGTGTCGGTGGGATATCCAATTACCCCTCCTCCTCTAAGAACCTCCACCACTTTTTGAATCAATCTCTTCTGCGGATTTTTTGGATTGATGGTGATGAGCATTGTTTAACTCTCCTGTCCTAATTCTTTGACGCGAACCCCATGGAGAAAACGTTTATTAAAATAGGGGACCTCTAAACTATCGATCTTTACCTCTTTGCTCCAGGAGGAGGCATGGATAAACTCGTTATTCCCTACATAGATTCCTACATGAGTCCCATTAGCCCGATGTGTTTTAAAAAAGACCAGGTCCCCTTCTTCAAGTTCTTCTCTCTTTACTCTTTTCCCAAAAAAAACCTGCTCTCGGGCTGTACGAGGAAGATCAACATTAAAAATTTGATAAATCTTTTTTACAAAAGCGGAGCAATCAATCCCTCTCAAGGTGGAGCCACCTAATCGATAGGGAACTCCTAAAAAAGTCTTGACCACTTTGATAAAAAGGCTTCGTTCCTCAGGGCTGTTCCATCTCCCAATGGGTTGACCTGTCTTCTTCTCTTCCACTCCTTTTTCTACAACTTTTTCTTCCCTTAGATCCATCTCCTCTTTGAAGTCTCCATCCTCTACCAATTGCTCTTCCAATTGGTGGAGGGGGAGTTTAAGGGTCTGACCTGCTTTGAGAAGAGTTGAGGAGAGATGGTTGACCTTTTTAATGGCATCAATGCTTATGCCAAACGATTTTGAAATACTGTAGAGGGAATCACCTGGTTTGACCACATATTTCTGTTCTGCCCATCCCCACTGAATGCCAATCCCTAAGTAAAGGACGATCAGCCCACATCCCCAAAAAATCCATCCTCTTTTCATACCATGTCCTCCTCATTTTTTTCTTTTTTCAGGATGATCTTCCCTTCAGCATGGTGGGAGAATTTTAGGGTTTATTAAAAGGAATTAATGATGATCATTTATACATGAGTTGGGCTCATAAGTCAAATGAAAATTGAAAGGAAACGTAACACCTCACTCATCCGGGAATCGGGTAGGGATGTCGGAGAAAATCTTATAGCGGAAACCCATAGATTGCT
>JBBIRM010000182.1:0-5729 GCA_037441765.1 Deltaproteobacteria bacterium
CCACCCCACCTCCCCAGTCTATAAAACTCGTTTTAAATACTTTTTCAGAGATCTCTAAATGGCGATTTGACAAATCAGACCGAAAGGGATAATTTGAAATCGATGAAGGAGATTGTTGAGGTTGCTATTGGTCTCCCAGTTTCAAAAACCTTTCACTACCTCATCCCTGAGAAAATGAGAGATTCTCTTCAGGTCGGAATGAGGGTCCTTGTTCCCTTTAAAGGGAGAAAGGTTACAGGGTTTACGATCGGTCTTTTCGATGAGGCACCCAAGGAGTTAGAAGGGAAATTGAGAGAAGTGGAAGAACTTCTTGATGGGGCCCCCTTGATCAGTCTACCAATGCTTCGCTTCTACCGCTGGATCTCTGAATACTATCTCTATCCATTAGGGGAAGTGATTAAGACCGGCCTTCCACCTGGCCTCCACCTGAAGAGTGAATTAATATTGAGTATAACTCCTGAAGGAAGGAATAGACTAATTCAAGGAGATTTAGAGCCTGTTCAAGAAAAAATCTTTAAGGAGATCGAAAGGCATGGAAGGGTTTCTTTAAAGAAGATCTTGAAACAGTTTTCTAAGGAGGTAACAAGATCACAAATCTTCCAATGGAAGAAGAATGGCTTTATTCACATAGATGTCGGGATAGAAGGGAAAGAGGTAAAACCGAAGTTTGAAAAGATTTTCCGATACCAAGGGGAGGATCTTCACCAGCCCCTTTCAAAAAAGCAGAGGAAGATTTTGGAATGGATAAAGGAGAGGAATGAGGTTTCTTATTCGGAAGTTACAAAAAAATTTAATTCTCCATTGAGGGCACTTCAAAGTCTTCAAGCGAGGGGACTTATATCAATTTTTATGAGAGAGGTGAGTCGCGATCTATCCATTCAGCCCGAATTGAAGGCATACCCAAGACCAGAACTTACCTCTTCTCAGGAGAAGGTGTTGTCAGAGATTCTAAAGGGGATTGGCTCAAGGCGATTTTCTCCCTTTCTCATCTATGGGGTCACAGGGAGTGGAAAGACTGAGATCTATCTTCGCGCCATTGAAGAGGTATTGGCCCAAGGCCGGGAGGCAATTGTTCTTGTCCCTGAAATTTCACTCACCCCCCAACTCCTCTCTCGATTTAAGGACCGATTTGGAGAAAACCTTGCTCTCCTTCACAGTGGCCTTGGAAGGGGAGAGCGATATGATCAGTGGAGAAAGATCTGGAAGGGAGAGGTGAGAATTGCCATGGGAGCTCGTTCCGCGATCTTTGCACCTTTTAGAAATTTGGGAATCATCATTGTAGATGAAGAACACGATCCTTCCTATAAACAGGAGGAGAAGTTAAAGTATAATGCAAGGGATCTGGCTGTAGTTCGGGCAAAAGATTCAGAGGCTACCCTCCTTCTTGGTTCAGCCACCCCTTCCTTAGAATCGTTCTATAATGCAGAGAAAGGGAGATTTCATCTCCTCACACTTTTAGAGAGGATTGAAGGGAAACCTCTTCCTCGCGTTGAATTGGTCGATATGAAGAAGGAGGGAGGTTTGCTTTCAGAGAGGTTAAAGACCGCTCTTCAAAAAAATATCGAAGAGAAAAAACAGAGTCTACTCTTTCTTAACCGAAGGGGATTTGCAAACTTTATCCTCTGTCCGGAATGTGGTTTTACCTTTAAATGTCCAAACTGCAGTGTAACGCTGACCTTCCATCTCCGTGAGCGCTCTCTCCAGTGCCATTATTGCGATTATCGAATCAAAGCCCCAGGAGACTGTCCCAGATGTAAGGGCCATCGACTTCAAGGGATTGGAGTTGGAACAGAGCGTTTGGAAGAGGAGGTAAAAAAATTATTTCCTGCAATCGAAGTAGGAAGAATGGATCGCGATACCACCATTAGAAGGCGATCCCATCTTCAGATTCTTAAAAAATTGGAAACAGGAAGCATTGACATTTTGATAGGGACACAGATGATTGTCAAAGGTCATGACTTTCCAAACGTGACTTTTGTGGGAGTGGTTTCAGCAGATACCTCCCTCCACTTTCCTGATTTCCGTTCAGGGGAAAGGACCTTTCAACTCCTAACACAAGTGGCTGGAAGGGCAGGGAGGGGAGAGGATTTGGGGGAGGTAATCATTCAGACCTTCAATCCAGACCACTATACTATCGTCAAGGCAAAGGATCATGACTTTATTGGATTCTATCGAGAGGAGATTCAATTCCGAAAGGCCCTGGAATACCCTCCCTTCTCAAGAATGGTCAATTTCAGATTGGTTGGAAACAGTGAGAAAAGGACGAAGTCCATGGCAGAGGAGATGGGTAGGATTGGGAAGGACCTTTTAAAAAAATATGGAAGGGGGATTGAGATACTGGGTCCCAGCCTGGCGCCCTTTGCGAAGATGAGAGGAAAGTTTCGATGGCAGATGCTTGCGAAGGGAAAAAGTTCATCATTGCTTCACCAGTTTGCCAAAGACTTAGCAACACGACTTAAATCTCAGACGAAGGGTGAAGGCGTAGAGTTAGATATTGATGTAGATCCTGTTTTTATCCTATAATGGATGGACTTTTGGGCTTTTTCCTATCTGGAATATTCCTTTTTTCAAATATGCCCTTATTCCAAAATTATTTGAGGAGATCTCCATGATTGATCGAACACATGGTTATTACCAGAGGCAGAGGGAGACGATGTCAAGAAAGAGAAGGGAGGCCTACTTGACCGAAAGGCTTTCCGATATCCTTCGATATGGATACAGGCATTCGGAGGCGATCCGCTCAAAATGGGATGCCCTGGGGTTAAAACCCCAACAGATAAGAAACCTTAAGGACTTAGAGAAATTACCCATTATCAAGAAAGCGGACTTAGTCAAGGCTCAAAAAGAGGCTCCGCCTTTTGGAGGGTTTGCGGTTTTTCAAAAAAAGGGTTTAAAAAGAATCTATATCTCTCCAGGACCAGTTTTTGAGCCTGGGGAGTGGGATTATAATGATACACGATGGGCCCAGGCTCTTTTTGCCTCTGGAATCCGGAAGGGGGACATTGTTCTCAATACGTTTAACTATCACCTCACTCCTTTAGCCTTAATGCTCGATGAGTCGCTTCAGATGCTGGGCGCAACCGTGATTCCCATAGGGCCTGGGAATCTATCCATGCAGGTTCAATTGTTAAGACAACTTCATGTGACAGGCTTCATAGGGACGCCAAGTTTCCTTATGGCTATTGTGGAGGCAGGGGAAGCTTTACATCTTGATTTTAAGAAGGATTTTTCATTAGAAGTGGTCTTTGTGGGGGCAGAGATGTTTCCAGAATCACTAAGAGGGAAGTTGGAGGATAAATTGGGGATCCCTGTCAGACAGGCCTATGGAACAGTCGATGTGGGTTGTCTGGGATATGAATGTCCAGAGAAGGACGGGATGCACATCCCAGAGGATGTTGTAGTTGAGATTGTGGATACAGAGACAGGGAAGCAACTTGAGGTTGGCGCTACAGGGGAGATTGTAGCCACTTCCTTCAATAAAGTCTTTCCTTTAATTCGTTTTGCCACAGGGGATCTTTCCTATTTGGTTGAAGAACCCTGTCCTTGTGGTCGGACCTCGATGCGATTGGGCAGGATTTTGGGTCGAACCGATCAGGTGACCAAAGTATGGGGCATCTTCATTCACCCGTGGCAGGTGGATGAGGTGATGGCTAAATTTCCGATGGTGGTAAACTATCAGATCGTAGTGACTCGAAAGGATTACAGGGATCATATGGTGGTCTATGTTGAATTGAAAGAAGAGGTGAGCGATCCAATTGGCCTGAAGAGAAGAGTGGAGAAGGAGGTAGAAGATGTCCTAAAGGTGAAAGGTCAGGTAGAAATTGTCCCGAGAGGGGGTATTCCAGATCGAGCAAAAAAGATTGATGATCGTAGGATCTGGGAGTAGGGCACGATTGAAATGGATATTCGCAAGGGTTTCTTAATGAGGTAGGGATGGGGAGTGATGCTAAAATTAAAGTAGGAGGTATTATGGCCAGTACTGGCCTTGCCACAGTGAGTGTTCTATCCTTACCCGATCGCACCGATGTCACAGGGACGATCCTACAAGCCATGGGGAAACAGGATATTAATATTGAATTTATCGTTCATAATTTCGATTTCGAAGGCTATGGAAATATCACCTTCTGTATCGATCAAAAATATTTAGAGAAGGCCCTGGAGGTGTTGGAAGGAATTAGATCACTGGTTGAGGCGAGAGGGATCTCTTATCATCCAAATGTTACCATGATCAGTGTTTTTGGGCCTCACTTCAGGGAAAGGCCGATGATCTCGGGATTAATGTTCAATGCCCTGGGCGAAGCAGGGATATCCGTTTTAGCCATCAGTACCTCAATCTCCAGTTGTTCCTGCCTGATTCAAGGGGATCAGACAGAGGATGCGATGAGGGCCCTTCATGAGACATTTGAAGCCCCTCACCAGATTACAAAGTTTGCACCGTAACCTACTTCTTCGCAAAGGATACAGCCAATTGATGAAGAGAGGTAGGGAGTTTGAGTCTCGAGGATTGTCAAAGAAAATCTTAAGAGTTAATCCTGTCCCGAAGGGGGGCAGGCACCAGAAACATTATGAGTGATTGCTATGGAAAAAGCCCTTGAGAGAATAGCGGAACAGATTCTTGCATTTGATGAGGCCTCTTTATCCCAATTGAGGGAGAAGTATCGGGCAAGAATCGAGCAGTTTGATGGAACGAGGGATTGGGAGAAATCGGTCATCATCTACTGTCTCATCAATGCGGTAAGTATGAAAAACACCCTCTTCAATGAAAATGTATTGAAGAGGACCAAAGGCCCTGGAGGAAGATCACCCCAAAAACCACCTCGTTTAAAACGAGTGAAATAAGATGGGAGGTTCGATCTTTAGGAAGCGGTCGATTTAACTTTAGATCCCACTTAGAGTGAAAAACTTGTATAGCAATGACGGTTTTACCTCTTTTTGTTTTTTGGTCTCTCTGGTTTCTCAATTTTTCAACCCGGACCATCTTCTCTCCCATTCTTCCCTTGATTGAGGATGGCCTTTCCATCTCACATGGCCAGGCAGGAGGCCTTTTCACCTCCCTCGCGATTGGCTTCAGCATCACCCTATTTTTGACAGGTCGCTTTGCCTTTAGCCTGGGGTATAAAAGAATGGTCGGAATAGGAATTTTCTGTATCACTCTTGTCCTGATTTGCTACCATTGGGCAGAGAGTTACAGAGCCCTACATCTCCTATTCTTTCTTCTGGGTTTGAGTTCAGGCACCTATCTACCCACTATCTTCCCCATCATTACTCAAACCTATGATCCTCAGCACTGGGCAAAAGCCATTGGAATTCATGAGACCGCACCCTGTCTTTCCATCTTTTTTATCCCCATCCTGGTCCCATTCGCTCTCCGTTACCTTCATTGGAAAAGTGTCCTTTTAATCCTTGGAGTTTTGACCCTACTCTTTCTTATCCCTTTTTGGAAGGTCTCTGTTGAGCCGAAACACGAGAAGACTTATGAGAGAAGCCCTTATCTTGATATTTTTAGGAATAGGGTGGTATGGATCATTGGCATTCTTTGGGTTTTTTCCGCTGCTTCCAGCCTTGGAACCTACTCCATTCTTCCCCTTTACCTGATTAAAGAGAGGGGAATGGAATTTGGTTTTGCTAACCGTTTGCTTGGAATCTCAAGAGTTGCAGGGGCAGTGGTACCACTTACCATTGGTTTTTTAAAAGATCGTTATGGATTTAAGGTAATCATTAGATGGAGC
>JBBIRM010000183.1:0-5655 GCA_037441765.1 Deltaproteobacteria bacterium
CCAGGTATGGGGGCGGTTAATGCTGTCATATGGTAAGGCAGGTGAAGAACCAATTGGATAGTAATATTTTGAATCATCATAACAACCGGACACATACACCCATCCATCTGGCTGATCCTTGCATACATCTGCGTAAGAACCTTTATAACTTCTCCATTGATAGATCCAGTCCTTTTCCTCTTTTTGTTGAGGTGAACTTCTTGTTTTGCAATCCCACCAGTTTTTCTTTGCTGGATTATTCCCAAAGGGCTTCTCATATTCATCCTTAAAGGCAGGTCCTCTGCTATCATCTTTGAAGTAAGTTTCCCAGGGTGGATTACTCCCATCAGGCCAGGTGAAAGGAAATGGGTCATTCTCCTTGTCAGAACTGCAGGAAGTACATCCATCAAGTGACTTAGTCGTCTCTTCATAGGTATCATAGGTAAGTGGGTCAGATACATATTTGTATGTGTACCAGTTATATTCTGCATTATACTTTATCTCTGTAACCATATACCACCAGTCATATGATTTCATCTTTAAATTACTGTGTGGTGGGATTAAACTTGCAGATTTATCGTATAAGGTTATAGTCCTGTAAAATCGATACCCCACTGTGACACCTGTATGTTTTTTGCCCCAGGCATCAATGAAACTATCCTTAGAAAAATCATTAGCATATCTTGGTCCATCCACAGAGTTTTTAATCTCTCGCCATCTCCAGTATCTTTTCTCACACCACTTCTTTTCAGGCTGGTAGGGTTTAGTAATTGTCCATTTCTTAAAATATCCTTTCCACCATTCTTCTTTCCTCTGAGCATAGGTTGCAAATCCCATGTTTACATTCTCAATATCTTTTAAGACCTCACCAAGTGCTTGCTTTGCAATAAAGAGTTTACTATTGGGATGATTTCCACCGCCTTCATAATTTCTTACAACATTGTCAACCCCTTTTGCATTTCCAGAGGGAACTGCTTTGCCATCAACGCCCATATTCATAGAACTCGATGTATCGAAGATGATCATCACATTGGGTGTGCGAATCTCAAAGAGGTCTGACTGACCATAGGAGAAGGCAGGTATGAGGAAGAAAATGGTTATTAAAAATAGAAACTTATATTTAAAAGATTTTTTCATGTAGAACCTCCTTGGTATTCGGGCTGGGGCTCCTGTTCAGCCCCTTCAATGACTGCCTCAATGGTTACCCTCCCCGCTATTGGAAAGTTTGGAGCAATTCCTTCTGAAACAACTAAAAACTCTTTTTTAACTGGCGGGCCAGTTTCCTCACTGATTACCCTCCAGTTGATAATAAATCTTCCTCCACCTAAGTCAATCCCTTCTGAAGTGCTGTTGATTACCCCTTGATTGTTAGGAAGGGAAACAAAGAAACCTCTTCTTCCATAAAAGTAATCAATCCCTGCATCGGCGCAGTAAAAGGCATAATTATAGAGCCTTTCATTTCCTGCGATGTTTGTTTCGAAAGTGGTGGTGCTTATGGCACTGATTCCAATGATGGTGAGAACCAGTAAGATCAGAAGGGCGATGATTAACGAAACACCCTTGTCTTTCTTCATATTAAGGAAAATTTTCTTCTTCGATATAATTGGGTCTAAGAATTTTCTTAGTAGAATCATTTCTCCTTCACCTATCCCCCTCACCTCAAGCATTGCGTATATGGCGAGGGGTTCAGACTTGCGCTTGAAACACCATCAGGACTCATCTTATGGTGTTTCATCCCTCAGGTTTCTTAAATCGACATAGGTATTTAAAGTCCTTCTCCTAAATCCGCCTGCTCCTTGGATCTGGGGATCAGACATTTGAGTCCGTGCAGTGATAGTAACTCTGATCCCCCTTATCTCCTTCGGATTTCCTGGTGCATCGCTTTCAGAACCATCTATTAGAACATACCTGAATTGAAGGTTTTCAATATATTCCGCAATCGTATCTCTCTGACTGCTTCCAGTATTGGGATACAGATCCCTAAAAAGGACAGGAACAGAGCCCCTCCATCTCAATCCATATTTAATTGCCCTGACTAAAAAGACAGGGGTTTCAGGTATAATGAGATTGTTTTCCGAATCACGGACATTGTAATCTTTTCTTAAATTAGGACTTATCTCGAGGACAGTTCCATCCCCTGAAACATTTGTTACAGTATAATTATCTTTTCCACCAATACATAGATACCTTCTTACTCCAGTATTAAAGGTTGTTCCTCCATCATAAGAAACGGTGACGGTTGTAGCCCCTGCGGTGGCATTCTGGTCTAAACGACCAAGTTTCTCAAATGCAGATATGACTACAATTTCATCGCTATCTCCCACATTATCACCTCTGATTGTAGAGGCATCATTGATCGGGTTTACGATATTGATATACCCATTCACATTTCCAAATGTTTTGATGATATCATTTTCTCCACCTGTATTTTCATTCTTACCTCCAAAGCCTGCCATCCTTATCTCCCTGAGCATCCTATTGATAGCCACCCTGACGTTCTGCTGCATATCTGCGACCTGTTCCTGTGAAGCATAGGAGCGTTGCTGGGAGATATAGACCCTGTAAATCCCTGCAATAAGTATGGCGCTTACCGCAAGGGCAATGAGCAACTCAATGAGGGTAACCGCTTTTGAATTTTTTAACAAATTTCTCATCATTCTATATGACTATCTGGATTTTATTGTCGTAAAAGAAACGCTGTGTGTTACGCCCTTTTCAACCCATTGAACCGTATATCTTATAGTCAAATACTCCGGGAGATGGTCTTCGATCTGATAACTTCTCTGAAATATATCTAAGGGAGGTGGTAAGTTAGGGTCAGTATAATTTCCAGGAGAAAGCGCAGGATTAAGCCCTACACCCGGAAGACGCATTGGCAGGTTCTTTAACTCCTCAAGCCTCTCCTGAGCAATCACTGATGCTTGAGAGAGGTTATTACTGAAAGAGGTTCCACGAATGGATGTAATTTGCATCCCCGCTATGGCAAGTATACCGATGGCAAGAATAATCAGACCGATAAGAACCTCAGTTAGGGTAAATCCCCGTCTTCCAAATCTATTCAATATATGCTCTCCCTGTTGCAGAAGTTACAGTTATCTTCTTCTGGGCCCCCTTTATATTTTTCAATACAACCGATCCTGAAGAGGCTGTGGAATTTGGATTGAAAGTGACGTGCGGAACTCCACCTGAAAAAGAGGCGCTCACAAAATCCACTCCTTTGGGAAGGCTCTGCCTTGCCCCATCATCTTTGAATCCTGCAGTGGTTTGAACTTGAAGAATGTAACTTCTACCAGCGGTATCAAACTCAACTCGATAAACGGTATTGGTCGAAACTGCTTTTATCTGGGCGGTCCTCATTGTGGAGCAAATATCTCGTGCTGCACTCCTTAAACGATAGTTGGGCAACCATGATCCAATATTTGGAACTAACAACAATGCCCCGATGGCAATGATAATCATCACAACAACTAATTCTATAAGTGTGATGCCTTTCCGATTCATTCTAAAATCTACCCCAAAATATTTGAATTTTTTCCCTCATACCCGAATTTTGTAGGGCAAGGCTTTAGTCTTTCATTTGAAATGAATGAATGATGCAGGCCTGAAGGCCTGCCCTACATATTTAACCATGAAAGAATCTATATTTGAAATCAAAGGGTTAAATCTATTTTAATATTTTGGAGGGGTTTGTCAATACTTTTTTTATTGGGTGAAAAGGATACTTTACAGCATTTGATAGCATTTGACAGAGGTATATTAGATAAGGGGATTATCTTATTTCAACAGTCAGGGTGTAACGCTGGGTGCTTCTTGCCCCTTCGCTATCAGATGCTTCAATCTCTACTAAATGTGTTCCCTGATCCTCTTTTCTGATCTCCCACCTGATTAAACCTGTATTCTTATCAATCTCCATCCTCTTTGGCCCTGATTTTAATTTGAACTGAATGGGGTCATCGTCAGGGTCATCTGCCTTTACTTGATAGAGATAAATATTTTTATCGATCGAAGTGGGAGGGCTTGATACAATAATTGGAGCATGATTTGATATAAAGAGTGGGTCTGACTTTTTTGGCTTTCCAGAAGACTCACGGTCATCAGGAATGACGGTGACTGTGATCGAGTCACCTTTTTTGAAATTCCCTTTCCCTAATATCTCTTTCCTTTCTTCTGAAAGAAGTGTCCCGTTTTTCTCCCATCTGTATGTATAATAGACAAAATCACCATCTCTATCTATACTCTTAACAATAGCCCTAAGGTCATTATTTGAATAGGCAATCCTGGGTTCAATCAAGACTTCTTGAATAACAGGCGGTGAATTGAGAATTTTAACCGGTTCTGAAAAGAAGGGTTTCCCTTCTGTTTTTCCATCCGATGGTGTTACCCTCACCTGAATTAAGTCTCCTTTCTTAAAATTTCCCGAGGGTAAAGAATTTTTATTTGCGTCAAAAATCTCCTCCCCATTCTTGAGCCACTGGTATGAGTAAGCAACAGGATCTTTATCCGGATCCTGGCTTTGAATTGTCAGCGTAAGCTCGTTCTCTTTGGTTGGATTTTCGGGAAGGATTTTTAAGGAGGTGATAACAGGGGGAAGATTTTTTTCCGATCTAACCTCCCTTCCCTTTTCCCTCTCACAGGAGAGGAATCCAAGAGTTATGAGAAGGATTAGGAGGAAGGTCTTTTTATTTAATAAACGGGTATAGGTGCTTTTCTTTTTCATCAATCCTTTTGGGGAGGAGATAAACCGTTTTTGCCAAAAGACTTTTATTGAGTTTATCCTTTATCCCTTCAATATAAACCCACGATTTAACTTTTATTTTTTCAATCGTGATGGGTGATCCTTTATCATTGAAAAAGGAAGTTTTCTGATCCCAGCGAAAACATTTCTCATTGACAATCATTGTGCCCTTCTTTAAATCTATCTCCATCACAATTCCCTGAGTATTTACTATATCTTTCTCTGAAGCAAAAGTCAAAGGATAAATGATCATTATTGATAACCAAATTATTGATAACCAAAAAAAGAAAATGCTTTTCATAAATAATCTTTTTAGCATTTTTACCTCCTCTAAAAAATGATTCTCCAATTGATTGGAACGATACTCTTTGTATTTTGGAGTGGTGGAGTATAGACACCTCCTCCTACGCCAACATAAGCTACTGCCAACCCTTTAATAAATGTAATGATTACCCCTGATGGGATTGCTGAACCTATGAGTGTGGATCGATCGCTTTTTGAGATGACCGTCCCATTGATGTCATTTGTCAAATCTAAATTGAAAACTGCATTCCCTGTTTGATACTTTAAGGCATAAAGTCTGCTCGTTCCCTCCCCAACAAAACATATATCCGTTTCACTCCCAAAGGTAGGTGAAAAAGTGGTGAAATAAACTACTCCATAGAAGACAACAGGATTGGAAAGGGATTTTTCACCCGCATTTTCGTCCAATTTAATATACCAACCATTTTTCGTTTCTAATTCATTAAGAATAGATGTTTTTTGGATATCTGGAGTATTTGGATCCTGTAAAAGGTCTGACGTCACATCAACCAAATCATTTTCTGTTATGGTTGAAGAAATGTTTTTATCCTTGACCGCATAGAGCCTGTTGATGATCACTGACTCCTTTGGGTGCTCTCGATCTCCTGTTCCAAAGAAGAGCATCTCGAAATTTCCCT
>JBBIRM010000184.1:0-5576 GCA_037441765.1 Deltaproteobacteria bacterium
CGGAGGGAAATCCTGACCCCGTTGCTTCTGCTAAACAGATACGGGTGGCCTTTGCCCGCATGGGTATGAATGATGAAGAGACTGTAGCCTTAGTGGCAGGTGGCCATGCATTTGGCAAGTGTCATGGTGCCTCCCCAGATACATTTATAGGTCCTGATCCTGACTCTTCCCCTGTAGAACAACAGGGGCTTGGGTGGAAAAGTAGTTTCAAGAGTGGAAAGGGCCCAGATACCTATACTTCAGGCTTTGAGCTTGGCTGGTCTTCTACCCCAACGAAATTTGGGATAAGTTATCTCCAATTTTTATTTCATTACGAGTGGGAACTGACTAAAAGCCCTGCGGGTAAGCATCAGTGGGTAGCTAAAAATGCTCCTGATATCATCCCCGATGCTCATGATCCCAACAAAAAACATCCTCCTATGATGCTTACTGCAGACCTTGCTTTGAGATTTGATCCAGAATACTCTAAAATTGCAAGACATTTTCTCCAAAATCCTAAAGAATTTGAAGAAGCCTTTGCAAAGGCATGGTTTAAATTGGTCCATCGTGATTTGGGTCCTCGAGAGTGCTATTTTGGTCCTGAAGTACCTGACCAGGTTTTCATCTGGCAAGATCCCCTGCCTAAGCGTGAGTATGAACTGATTGACAATAAGGATATTGATGTACTTAAAGAGAAAATTTTGGCCTCTGGACTTAGTATTTCTCAACTCGTTTACACCGCTTGGTCATCCGCATCCACTTATCGTGATTCTGATAGGCGGGGTGGTCCCAATGGAGCCCGTATTCGCCTTGCCCCTCAAAAAGATTGGGAGGTAAATCATCCTGAGGATTTGGGAAAGATTCTTGCGGTCTATGAAGAGATTCAAAGGGAATTTAATAAAAAACAGAAAAATGGAAAACAGGTATCCATAGCAGATTTAATTGTGCTTGGAGGATGTACTGCTATAGAACTTTCTGCTAAAAAAGCTGGCATTAACGTGAGTGTCCCATTTATTCCTGGAAGGCTGGATGCCACACAGGAGCAAACCGATATATCCTTTTATTCAGCCATGGAACCCTTTGCTGATGGATTTAGAAACTATATTAAAGACCCAAGCAATGTCTCCCCAGAATATGCATTGGTGGATAAGGCCCAACTACTTTGCCTTACGGTCCCAGAATTGACTGTTTTAATAGGAGGGCTAAGGGTATTGGGAGCAACTTATCGTTACTCCAACCACGGCGTATTTACCGAAACCCCAGGTATCCTTACAAACGATTTCTTTGTTAATCTATTAGATATGGGAACTGAATGGCAACCTGCTGATGAAAATTCTTACCTATTCAAAGGCCACAATAGAAAAACAGGTGAACCGAAATGGACAGCAACAAGGGTGGATTTACTTTTTGGACATCACAATGAATTGCGAGCAATTGCAGAGGTTTATGCCTCATCAGATGGGAGAGAAAAGTTTGTGATAGATTTCATAGAGGCCTGGAATAAAGTCATGAACTTGGACCGCTTCGATATAAAATGGAGAAAATGAAAGCAGAGTGATCAGAGGTTGTGGCTATCCAAAAATAGATAGCCACAACCGAAATAACTTCAATCAACGGAGTTCATTCTGTTGGCCCATAATCCTGAAGTCGATTTTGAGAGAAACAGTCTCTGCATTCATCTTGTGGTCTATTTCAAAAATTATTACTTTTTCTAAAGAGATTTTTTCAAATAGTGTGGCAAGATAGCACAGGTCAAAAAAGGTGTTTTATAATGGGAGAGTTACTGAGATCTCCTTTTTTGACCCTTCCCGCAAGATAGTGATAAAAATTTCCTTTCCTCTTCCTTTTTGAACGACTGCATCGTGGACATCCATCAATTTCGAAATCGCTTTCCCATCAATAGCAAGTATTAGGTCTCCTGGAAGAAGGCCAGCCTTTTCAGCCGGGTTGTCGGGGATAACCCGCTCAATGATCACCCCGACATTCTCCTCCTTCTCCTTTAAGACCAGACCCATTTTTGGTCTCTTCCCAAGGGTCTTCGGGTGAGTTATCCACAGATAATCTGCTATGGGCTCTGATATCCCAGGAAATGAGAGTTCTTCTGCAAGAATCTCATTCCATGTCTTGAGTAAAAGGGTCCGATGGGAGAGCGGTGTTCTTCGTTCAAACCTTTTTGGAATTCCAAAACGGAACACGATATGTCCTACTCCAGTAATTACAACGACTGTCTTTCCATCTGCCTCTGATGAATTAAGAAATTGTGAGAGGGTCTCTGCCATTCCTTCATCCCATAAGAGCTGGGCCTGATAAAAATGCTTAAATCTTTTAGCCCACCCTCCCTGATGACCTTTATATATGGCTTTGAGATAGGCAAGATGTTCTTTCTCGATCTGGCCCATCTCCGGTAGTTCTGCCTTCTCTTTATAAGACAATTTCTTAAACCCCTGCTGAGCCACTCTTCTCACCAAATCTCTGTTGATATTAAGGCCAAGCACTTTCAGATGGTGGTTTTTTGCCTCATCAAGGATGGGTTTATAGAGTCGATAATCCATCCCCCAAGTCTTCTCCCACTGAACCTCTCTAAGAAATTCTTCTTCCGTATAAAGACCCATGCTCCATCGGTCAAGAATAGGTTGCTGAGATCTCTGAAACATTTCCATCCCGATGGCCACATCTTTTCCTCTGATTCGAAGGTCCTTCAAAATTTTTGCCTGTATTTCGTGATGCTCCATCTGATCATGGGATTCTCCAATAAAGATCACCCGTACCCCATGAAGCTCATTCATCAGTTGTCTAAAAGATATTTTTTCACCTTTCGGAAGTTTTATGATTTCTTCAGCCCCTGGAGGTGGACTTACCCCAGGGATCTTTGAAACCCAAGACGGGGGAACTTTTTTCACACAACCGAAAGAAATCAATAGAATAAGCGAAATGGGAAAGGATAAAAAGGAATATTTCACACTCTCAATATAACATTTGGCCCCCCAAAATTAAAAGATGGTGTTTTAAAGGCAGGCCCCTATTCCCATGGATTGGAGTAACAATTTTTTTATGTTATTAATAAATCTATATATTGGGTTAGACCTTAATCCGTCAAATTCCCCGATTCTGAGGAAGTGATTGAGGATGCCCAGGGTTGGTGATGAAATCTCATCATCATTTTTCGGTTATAAAGAACTACTTGAGGTTTATAATGACCTTGATCGCCGAATAGAGTTTTTAAAAAATGTTTCTGGTATTGATTGCATAGAAAATTGTGGTAAATGTTGTATGCTCCCTTCTTATAAGATTGAGACTTCTATATTCGAATTAATTCCATTAGCCATTCATCTATGGGAAAAAGGTGAGGCAGAGATATTTTTAGAAAGGCTCAATATAGTTGATAGATCATCTCCATGCATTTTTTATAAAGAAAATTTGATTGATAAGGAAAAAGGACATTGCTATGTCTATCCACTCAGACCTCTCATATGCCGTTTATTTGGATTTTCTGCAATAGAGGACAAATATGGCCGACCGATCATCATTCTATGCTCGATTCTTAAAAAGGAATTACCCGAAAAGTGCTCAAAGGTGCAAGAAATGATTGCTAAAGGCCTTGATGTACCGATTAACTCTTTTTATGCAAAAAGGATTGCCTTGATAAATCCAGTATATGGTAAAGATCTATATCCAATAAATGAGGCCATTAGAATTGGTATTGAACTGGTAGGATACAGGTTAGAAAAATTGGGGTTACCCTTTTAAAAGGTATTGCTTTTTTTATGTTATACTGCATTACTCATTTTGCTCTTCGTATATTCGTGCAAAATCTTTCCTTGTAAACACTATTGGTAACCCTGCCAAGATGAGGATCGCCGTATTGAAGGCGACATTGAAATACACCTTGTAGAATGCGGAAAGTGACGTATCCAAAATAAACCAAACGAGCAATCCGAAAACCAAACAGTTCCATGCCCATCGCTCTTTTCTGCTAAACGGATACTGCGCAATGTAGGTTAGGATAATTCCCCATCCTGCGATGGTTGCACCCCAGGCTCCATAAATCCATTTCTGAAATTGTCTTGTCGCACCCTTGACTGCATTGGCGCCCCAGAAAGACGGATCGATCCGGTTATTGAACACATCAAAAAGAGGTGTTCCGCTCAAGAGTGCCATCAAGACTCCAAAAATAGAAATGACTATGCCAAAAACTAACAACCATTTTTGCCAAAACAGAAAACTCTTCATTGGACTATCTCCTCTGGGATCTCACCTACCCAATCTGCCGTGAACCAATAGTGTAACCTTGAGCGGCCTAACATCTAATTTCTAAAATAAGAAAATAGCAAAAAACCAAGCCCTGACCATAGTTATTTAGGGCAGGTTCCTTTTAACGGTACTCAAAAATTTTTCTTGACATTTTTTTTTCATCTTTTTAAAATTTTCACTTAAGCCGAGGGCTTGGGGAGGAGGTTTTAAGCAGGGAAAATTAGTTTGATCAAGAAAGGATAGATTCAGGAGTTAACTAAAAACATTACACTTTGAATTCTTGAATTGGCTAATTGAACGTTATCTGCTTATTTCGGGTATGGATAAGAGGGAAGGTTAATGAAAAAGATTAAAAAAATATTAATTCTTTTTGTTGGAATCAATTTCGTAATGACCTGGTTAAGTTATGCTCAGCCAAAGATCTCAAAAGAAAATATACCGTCAAATATCCCTTCAGATCTTAGAGGACTCATTGAGCGGCTATATTCATCAGATCCGGTAGAACGAGGACGGGTTGCATATATATTGGGACAATGGGGTTCAAAGGCAGTTCCTGCAATCTTATTTTTTGGCAGATATGTTACATGATAACATACCATTGCAGTGGCAATGGGTATCTGGCCCTCTTATAGGTTTATCCAAGGAAAATACTTCTCCAGGCCAAGAGGCGTGGAAAGCCCTGCAAAAAATAATAGAGGATCCCAATTCAATAGAGCCCCTTATTATTGGTTTAAAAGATAAGAGTCCAAGGATGCGCAGAGAGTGTGCAAAAGCACTTGGAAAAACAAGAGATCCCCGTGCAGTAGAGGCTCTCAATGGAGGTTTAAAGGATGAGAATCTGTCCGTCAGAAGAGCTTCTGCGGTTGCTTTGGGAAATTTAGAACGTGAAACATCGATAGACCTCATTATAGACGCCCTGAAAGATAAAGACGAAGATATCCATGTCCGGCGGGATGCTGCATACTTATTGAGATCGACAAAGGATTTACGCGCAATAGAACCACTTATTAACGCTCTGGGGGACAAGGATTCGGTTATCCCGGGGTATGCTGCAGATGCATTATGTGAAATTACAGGACAAGATTTTGGGAAAGAAGCCCAAAAGTGGCAGGAGTGGTGGGAGAAGAATAAGCCAAAATAGAACCTGCTATCACCGGTAGACAACACCGACTAAAAGATTTTCCTTCAAATGCTGCTGTAATTCTTTTGGCTTTGAACGTTATTTGTTCATTGCCGATATAAAGGTGGAAAATATGAACATTTTACCAATAATTATTTTTATTTGCTTAATTGATTGCACTAATAACATCGCAAACTAATTTCTAATGGTCAGAAATATAATAACA
>JBBIRM010000185.1:0-3465 GCA_037441765.1 Deltaproteobacteria bacterium
CTCCTATAATAAATCCATCATATTAAAAATGGAGGAACAACACAAATTAATACGCGCCTCAATATTTATATTAATGGGAGTAAAGGTTAAGAAATGGAACTCATATAAATTGCGAAATCTTTTTTAGATCAAGAAAATTTGCAGATGGTC
The DNA here is from genome assembly GCA_037441765.1 of Deltaproteobacteria bacterium. GTDB lineage: Bacteria > Desulfobacterota > BSN033 > BSN033 > UBA1163 > JBBIRM01. Next base: position 151 of record JBBIRM010000185.1, read on the forward strand.
CCTGGGAGATATAATCCACCAGGGCTTTCAAAAATGCCTTCTTTGATTGGGAGAAGTAAGAATTTTTAAGAAAGGCAAGATATCCATCTATAAATAACTTTTCATGGAAACTGATTGCCTTTAATGACCCATTGCCTAACTCCTTTTCTGCAACAAATTTTGATAAAAACCCAACTCCTTCTTCCTCTTTAATAAGTTCAATCAGAGTATTTATATTTTCTGTCTCGATTACTACATTGGCCTTAATCTTTTCTTTTTCAAATCCAGAAATAATAAGGTCTCTTACTCCTGAACCTTTCTCCCTTAAAATGATGGGTTCATCCTTGAGGTCTGAAAAAGATACGCTCTTGCTATTGGCTAATCGATGATGGGGCCAAACAACCAACAATACCTCTTCCTTCTGAATTTTAATCATTTCTAAAGATTTTCTGGCATTGGATGTAATGTTGATACCTAGTAGTCCAAAATCAATTTCGTATTCTAATATCCCCTTGAAGATATCCTGGGAGTTTCCTTCTTTAAGGATGATCTTGACCTTGGGAAATTTTTTCTGAAACCGTGAAAGCAGTGGGGAGATAAAATATTTCCCATAACTTTTCCCAATCCCCAATCTGATAACCCCCTCTTCGCTTTTTCGGATATCATTTATTAATTCTTCTATCTCTTTTTCAAGGTCGAATACCCTTTTGGAATATCTAAAAAGTGTTTTCCCCGATGGGGTCAATTCTACCCTTTTCCCTATCCTCCTGAAGAGAATGACGCCACATTCTTTTTCCAGGGCTTTTATTTGCGCACTTACAGTGGGTTGTGTAATGAGCAATTCATCGGCTGCCGAAGAAAAGCTCCCTTTTTGGGCAGCAGTATAAAAGATTCTTAGCAGGTTAAAATTGAGCATATCCCCCATCCATAGAAAAAATCTATATATAAATAAAATTAATTACCTTGACCTGTCAACTCTTTTTGTCTATACATTTTTGGAAAAGGTAGTTTAAACAATATATTATCAATGAACCTAAATTAAATAAGTAATTACCCAATCCAAAAATAAATAAGCCATATTTTTCAGACTTCTTTATGAGGAGGGAAGATTATGGAGGAGGAGAAAAGATTTCAACTTCCTTCGGAAGTAAGACTGCCCCAAGAGTTAGAAGGGTGGGAAGAGATGTATCCGAGATATTTTATCTTTGGAACCACACCTGAAAGGGAGAAGTTTGAAAATGGGACTCTATGGCTTCAAGACAAACTGCATGCCCCTGAACCCATCTATCCACTTGACCTGCTGGTTCAGGACGCCTGGCAGACTGCCATCTCCGCAGCCACCACAAGGTTGTGGTGTATCCCTGCAGCACAAGGATGGTATCATAGGGTTCTGGGTTGTTACTTTTATGCGACCCCTGCTTTTTATTTACCTCCTGAAGATGTAATGAAGGCCAAAGAAGAGTTCTTTAAAAAACGGCTTCAGGATTTCTTCTTCAAAGAGTATGGCCCAGAGATCTGGGACTCCTGGCTTAAAGAGGTAAGAAGAGTGGGGGAAGAGATTAAGGCCATTGAGGTCCCCAAAGAATTACCAAAGTTTGAACCTGATGAGGCTGTATTTCCTACTCCTTCTTCTTGGTATTCAACCGGATATAGACTATTGGATGCATTCTATAAATTGGTCAGTTTGATGTATAAGGTTTGGCACTTTCACAGGGAATTGGGACCTGCCTATTTGGCTTCGATTGTTTTTAGCGATTTTTGTAGAAAGCTTTTCCCGGGAATTACAGGCACAACTGTAACTAAAATGGTTGCTGGTGTCCATGTTGATATGTTTCGACCCCAGGAGGAGTTATCTAAGTTAGCAAAATTGGCGAAGACATTGCCAGGTGTTTCTGAGATTTTAAAGGGCGATGGAGAGCCTAATCAAAAACTCAATGAATTGAGTAAATCCGATTCTGGAAAGAAGTGGCTTGAAGAGTATAAGAAGGTCCAAGACCCATGGTTTTATGTTTCCTGCGGTAGTGGGTGGTTTCATTATGAGGGGTGCTGGTTAACAAAACCTGAAGTGCCTTTTGAGTATTTAAAAAGATATATAATGGAACTTGAGGCTGGGAAAGAGATTGAAAGGCCTTTTGATGAACTGGATAGGGCCCGAAAGGAACTCGTTGAAGGATATCGAAAACTTATCAAAAACGAGGATGATAGAAGGCTCTTTGACGAACTCTACGATATTACAAGAAGAATATACCCATATACTGAAAACCATCTCTTCTGGTGTGAGCATTATACTCACAGCCTATGGTTCATGAAAATGAGAGAGATCGCAGAGGTGCTTTTCCGTCATAAAATATTTGAAGATCCCGATGATATGTTTCTGTTTAACTGGTATGAGATTCCACAAATCATCTATGATTTATATATGATCTGGTCGCAGGGTGAAGGGATTCCTTTACCCGAAGACTGGAAAAGTAAGGCAAGGAAGCGCAGGAAAATACTGGAGGCAGCAAAAAAATGGACCTCTCCTCCCATGTTAGGCGTGCCATCTAAGGTGATTCCTGATCCCTTTGTTATCATGAACTATGGGGTCACAGATGAAACCGTTAAGGAATGGTTAAAGGGTATGGTTGTTTCACATGAGGCAATCACAGAACTTAAAGGCCATCCAGCCTCACCAGGGGTTGTGGAGGGTCCTGCCAAAGTGGTTCTTCTTTTAGATGAGATTACACAGGTTCAGAGAGGAGAGATACTGGTCTGCAGGTATACGAACCCTGCATGGGCTCCGGTTTTTCCAAAGATTAAAGCGACGGTTACAGACCTGGGTGGCCTGCTCACTCACGCTGCGATAGTAAGCAGAGAATATGGGATACCAGCAGTGGTTGGCACAGGCAATGCAACCTTGGTTATTAAAACAGGAGACATCATCAGGGTTGATGGAGAAAAGGGCATAGTAAGCATCCTCAAGAGGGCTGGTTAATTGAGTGCAATAAGATGACGAGTTTGGTATTTTTAGGGAGGTAGATCGAATAGAAACATTAAATTAAGAAATTTTAAAGGAGGTGTAATTATGTGTAACAAGGTAAACGAAGCGGGTAAAACAAAAGGGAGATATTTTGGTTTGATTTTATTAGTCATTATTTTAATGTCCACAATTATTTTTATAGGTAACAATTCCTATGCTCAGACGGTCAAACTTACACTGGTCAGTGGTTGGCCAACCCATGTGGCTTTTAATGAAAAGTTAAAAGTCTTCGTTCAACGAGTGAATGAGAGGGGTAAGGGAAAGGTTTTTATTGATTATAAAGGAGGACCCGAGATAGCCCCGATCACAGAGCAAGC
>JBBIRM010000185.1:3506-5564 GCA_037441765.1 Deltaproteobacteria bacterium
ATGACCACACCAGGCTATTATGGAGGTCTCTGCCCTGAGGCTGTTCCTCTCTATTATGCACCCCCAGATCCTGTCCTGTTAAGGCGTATTGGTGTTACATCTTTGGCTGACCAGTTTCACCGCGAAAGGATGGGGGTAGCCTTTTTAGGGTTTGTAACCCGAGGCGAGCATTTTACCATTGTTTCGAAAAGACCAATAACAAGTGCCAATTTTTCTGGAATCAAAATGCATACACTACCTATGTATACCGCAGCGCTTACCTATCTTGGAGCCAAAACAGTTACTTTAACTGTCCCAGAGTTTTATACTGCTCTGGAAACAGGGGTTGTGGATGCGATTCCTTGTCCGACAGCTACCGTTCCTATGGATTACAAACTCTATGAGGTGGCTAAATATATCCTCTTTCCGCCCATTCCAATCACCACAACTGGATATGTGTTAGTAAATGGGAAACGTTGGGATGGACTTCCAGGTGATGTGAGGAAATTGATCACTGATTGTATCATCGAAACGGAAGGTGAAGTCCTAAAGTATTTTGAGGACCGCACCGAAAAGAGTTTAAAGGAATTAGTCGCCAAAGGTATGGAGATAGTTAAGTTACCGCCCCCTGAAGCAAAAAAATATATATATGCGTTTACCGATTATGCTTGGGAGAAATTCAGCGAGAAAAATCCTAAGTGGGTTCCCAAACTTTATGAATTATGTAAGCCACATTTGACGAGATAGCCCATAGACAGGAAATGGTATTCCATTTTTCAACAAAATTTAAACCTGAAATTGCAGGGGAAAGGTATTAAAAAACACCTCATTTCAGATTGGGGAAATTTTTATTTTCGTTGTTTTTCTGGATTCTTGCTTCAGTAGGAATAACCCAATTGAAAAAAATATTATTTTCGTTTGTAATAATGCAAACGACATAAATGGCATATCCTTTCCCGTTGAGACGTATGTCCTATAGGGATTGACTATTCTTGCAATGGCGGTAAATGAAAATATGTCGTTTGTATTTATCTATAGTAGGGATTTGGGAGGATTTTATAAAAATGAAAAAAGTTGGCAAGAGGTTATCTAAAGGATTCGATAAGATTCTTACGGGAACAGCCTACATATCTGGGATAATCATAGTGATATTGATGCTATCGATGTCCTATGAGGTAGTGATGAGATATTTTTTTAAAGAACCTACCAAGTGGGCAGTTGATTTTGCAGGATATATGCAGTATGCCTGCGTCCTTTTAGGTTCAGCATGGGTCTTAAAAATTGGGTCCCATACGAGGATTGATGTCCTTACGAATCGATTTCAACCTCGAACACAGACAATCCTCAATATCGTCACATCATCAATATCACTTTTAGCATGCATTGCATTTTTATGGAAGGGTTTTGAGGCAACATGGGACGCCTATCAAAGCGGGGACTTCCTTTATCGAGAAGTAGAGGTTCCTCTATCCATTCTTTATGCTTTTATTCCATTTGCCTTTCTTCTCATTTGTATTCAATTTGGTCGTGAGATCCATAAGCACTGGCATAACTTGAAGAGGCCAACCGTTTAATTTATAGGAGCCGACTCATAATGGAGTGGTATTACATCCTTATCATTGTATGGTCTTTAATATTGATCCTTTTTCTTTCAGGGATGCCAGTGGCTTTTGCTTTTATCACGATGAATTTTATTGGGATCTATACGTGGATGGGTGGGACTAAAGGTTTTATTATAGTCGTAAAGAGTGCTTTTCAAATGCTGAATAATTTTTTACTCGTACCTGTCCCGCTTTTTGTCTTGATGGGGATGATCCTGTTTCATTCTGGAGCAGGTTGGTTAGTTATCGATGCCCTGGACCGGTGGATTGGGCGCATTCCGGGAAGACTGAGTGTGTTGGCCGTTGCAGCAGGTACTGCCTTTGCCGTTGAAAGTGGGGTGCCGATGGGAACAACTGCTATGTTGGGAACAGTAATGATGCCAGAGATGAGGCGTCGAGGTTATAATAAAGCGATGTCCTTAGGTGATTGCACTAATAACATCGCAAACTAATTTCTAATGGTCAGAAATATAATAAC
>JBBIRM010000186.1:0-5522 GCA_037441765.1 Deltaproteobacteria bacterium
TACCATCTCCTTAGATGAAATCTCTTTCATAAGACATTCTATTAACCGACCCGCTTTATAAGATTTTCGGAGATATCCCTACCCGATTCATATAATCCCCCATTAAGTGAGGGATTACTTCCAAATTTCATGATTTCAATAAAATATATCACAATTCTTTAAATCTGACAATCTTTGAAAAGGTATCCGCCTTCAGGCTCGCTCCTCCCACAAGGGCTCCATCGATATTCTCCTGATCCATCAAGCCTTTAATGTTCTCCGGAGTGACACTTCCACCGTATTGAATTCGTATTTCTCGGGAGATCTCTTGTGAATAAAGAAACTCCAATTTTTCTCTAATAAAAAGGTGAACCTCTTCAGCCTGCTGGGGAGTGGCTGTCTTTCCTGTTCCGATGGCCCAAACCGGTTCATAAGCAATGACAAGATTATTGACATCCTCTCTTCCCAGGCCCTTAAGCCCACCATCGATCTGACGCTCTATAACAGAGAAGGTTTTTCCTTCCTCCCTCTCCTTCAATGTCTCCCCTATACAGAGGATCACCTTTAGGCCAAAAGATAAAGCAGATTTTACCTTACGATTGGCCATTTCGTCAGTTTCTCCAAAAAACTGTCTCCTTTCAGAATGGCCAATTATGACATATTGACATCCCACCTCTTTAAGCATAAGAGGGGAGATCTCCCCTGTAAAGGCCCCTTTTTCTTCCCAGAATAAATTTTGAGCGGCAAGTTGAATGATGGAGCCTTCGAGCTCCTTTTTTACTGGATAGAGAGCGATAAAAGGAGGGGCGACCGCCACTTCAACATCTTTAATGTTTTGGAGTGATCTCTTTAACTCTCTAATAAGTTCCAGAGCCTCTTTTACAGTCTTATTCATCTTCCAATTCCCAGCGATAAAAGGCAACCTTCCCATCTATTCCCACCTCTCGGGCACCATATCTTTCCACCTTTTACCCTTCTCTTTTAAGAACCTCGATCCCTGGCAACTTTCTCCCTTCAAGGAATTCGAGGGAGGCTCCCCCTCCTGTTGAGATATGGCTGATTCTATCAGCCACCCCTGCTTGATTCACTGCTGAAACCGTATCACCTCCCCCTACAATGCTAAATGCGGAGGAATCGGCCACTGCCTTAGCGATCTCAAAAGTGCCTTTACGAAAAGGTTCCATCTCAAAGACACCCATTGGTCCATTCCAGACAATCGTCTTTGCCTTTTTGATCTCCTCTGTAAAGGCCTTTATCGTCTCTGGACCAATATCGAGGCAGAGCCATTCGGAGGGAATCCTATCGTTGCCCACAATCCCCTTCTGAGCCTGGATATCCATCCTCTCTGCAGCGACATGATCAACGGGTAGGAGAAACTTCACCTTCCCTTCTGCCTTTTTCATAAGGGAACGAGAAAAATCAATCTGGTCTATCTCAACCAGGGATTTGCCAACCTCAACGCTCTTTGCCTTTAGAAAGGTATAGGCCATCCCTCCCCCGATGAGTAGGGTTGTTACCTTTTCTAAGAGGTTTTGAATCACACCAATTTTATCGGAAACCTTTGCCCCTCCAAGGATGGCGACGTAGGGAGTGGCCGGGTCTTTTAAGGCCTTCTCCAGGTTTTCTATCTCCTCCATCATTAAAAAACCTCCAGCCACCTCCTTCACATATCGTGTCATTCCTTCAGTGGATGCATGTGCTCGATGAGCGGTGCCGAATGCGTCGTTCACATAAACATCACAGAGAGAGGCCAGAGCCTTTGCAAAAGTTTCATCATTCTTTTCCTCCCCAGGGTGAAATCGCAGATTTTCAAGAAGAAGGACGTCCCTCTCTCCCATCTTCTCAATCTGTGCCTTAACTTCCTCCCCAATGCAATCACTTGCCATGACTACCTTCTGGCCCAACATTCGAGATAAAGCCTTTGCTACAGGTGCCAGACTATATTTTGGGTCCCTCTTCCCTTTTGGCCTTCCAAGATGAGAGGCAACGATTGCTTTTCCCCCTGCCTCGATGACATATCGAATGGTGGGAAGCGAAGAGATGATACGAGTCTCATCCGCTACCTCATTTCTTTCATCGAGAGGGACGTTAAAATCGACACGGATAAAGACCCGTTTCCCGCTCAACTGAAGTTGGTCCACTTTCCGAATAGTCATTCTTAGATTCCAATTACTCCCATTTTTTAGGGGCAATTCAGGAATGGCTCTCCCTTCCTATTTCTTCCCAAAAAGATATAAAAACAGCTCCACCATCCGATTGGAGAATCCCCACTCATTATCATACCAGGAGATGATCTTTACCATCTTTCCACCGATTACTTTGGTAGAAGGCCCATCCACAATGGAGGAATGGGGATTTCCATTAAAATCAACAGAGACCAGTTCCTCTTCACAGAAACTCAGAATCCCCTTCAACTTCCCATTCGCATAAGATTTCAAAACCCGGTTGACCTCTTCAACAGTCGTCTCCTTTTTCAACCAGGCTACCAAATCCACAACCGAGACATTAGGGGTGGGAACCCGAATGGCCATTCCATCCATTCTCCCTTTCAATTCCGGAATGACCAAAGAGAGGGCCACGGCCGCCCCTGTGGTGGTCGGAATCATCGAAATTCCTGCTGCTCGGGCTCGACGGAGGTCTCGATGCGGAAAGTCAAGAATTACCTGATCGTTTGTATAGGCATGGATGGTGGTCATCAGTCCATATTCCACTCCAAATTCATCGACCAATATTTTGGCAATGGGAGCAAGGCAGTTGGTTGTGCAGGACCCCATTGACAGTATATGATGCTTGGAGGGATCATAAATATCTTCATTGACACCCAACACTAACGATATATCCGGATCCTTTGCTGGAGCAGATATCACAACCTTTTTAGCCCCCGCTTCGAGATGCTTTGACCCACCTGCTCTATCTGTAAATCTTCCAGTACTTTCTAAAACAACATCTACCTTTAAATCACTCCATGGAAGCTGACCTGGATCTCTCAATGCGAAAACCTTCACCTCTTTTCCATCTATCTCTATGGCTTCTTTCTTTGCCTCAACATGGGCTCCAAACTTCCCATGCACCGAATCATACTTTAGTAAGTGTGCCAATGTCTTTGCATCAGTAAGATCATTGACAGCAACAAACTCTATCTCTTCCCTATTGATCCCTGCCCGAAGGACATTTCGACCAATTCTGCCAAATCCATTGATCCCTACTCTAATTGCCATATAAAACCCTCCTTTCTAATTATTATGAATATATAACTTTTTCACATTAAGGCGTCAACATATTTCCCTATTTTCATTATACGATTTTGGATGTTTCCCTAGCAATTTTTTCCCATCTCCCCAGTTTATAAATTCATTTTAATTACCCTCAGAGATTTCTTAAAAAGTATTTAAAAAAAGGAGTTTTAGACTGGGGAGGTGGGGTGAAAAAGCCTTCGAGCGGATACCTTTATGGTTTTAGTACTTTTGATTATTTCATGAAAAGAATAGATTTTTTTCTTCCCCTTGGCTTGACTTTTCAAAAAAAATAAATTAAAAATTTTCTAGAAGTATCTCCGAGCCTTTTTCCTAACTCCTAAATTAAGGATATGGAAATAGGCCGATAGGGCGTGGCTGGAAACGGTCACACCTCCCGTATTTGGAAAGGAGATGGAAAATTGAAATTAAAAGGCCAATATCTCAACCTCTTGAGTATTGGCTTTTTTTATATGGGATGAGGGATTAAGGCTCAGGGGTTTTCTAAACCCCAATCCCAAAAACCCAACCCTTGCTGATTATGCTACTTGATCCCTTCAAACGAAAAATTAACTACCTTCGTATTTCGGTGACGGATCGTTGTAATCTACGATGCATTTATTGTATGCCAGAAGCAGGGATGCCCCTTATTCCACACGAGGAGATTCTCACATATGAAGAACTCCTCAGAATTGTCCGTGTCTTTGCCGAAGAGGGGATATCAAAAGTAAGACTGACAGGGGGAGAACCTCTTATCCGAAAGGGAATTATAGGTTTTATTTCAAGTCTTGCGAAGATAAAAGGGATAAAGGACCTTAGCCTTACAACCAACGGGATCCTTTTAAAAGACTTCGCCCATGATCTGCGAGTGGCTGGCTTAAAGCGTGTGAATATCAGTCTTGACTCCCTCATCCCAGAAAGATTCTTCAAGATCACCAGGAGGGATCATTTTCATCTCGTCTGGGCGGGGATTGAAGAAGCCCTCCATGTTGGGCTCTCGCCTGTCAAACTGAACATGGTGGCTATTCGAGGATTAAATGACGACGAAATTGAATCCTTTGCTCGACTGACCCTCCAACTCCCGATCTCTATCCGGTTCATTGAGTACATGCCTCTCGCCAATGGAGCAGATTGGGATAAAACTGATTTACTCAGTATTGACCATATAAAAAATCGTCTTGAGAGAATGGGGAAGTTGATCCCAATCCCATCGAATCCTTGGGACGGCCCAGCAAAACGGTTTCAATTAGAGGGAGCGATAGGAGAGATTGGATTTATTGGAGCAGTCAGTAACCATTTCTGTGAAAATTGTAATCGCCTTCGCCTTACCCCTGATGGAAAGATTCGAACCTGCCTCTTTTCAGATGAGGAGATCGATGTGAAGGGATTTCTCAGAGATGGCGGAAGCGATGAGGACTTGAAGAAACAGCTTCTGATTGCTTTAAAAACAAAGCCTGAGAGGCATCAAATCAATACACACCAATTTAAAAAATGTCAGAGGAATATGTCTGCGATAGGAGGATAAGGAGAATAACCCGCGTCCAATTAAGGAGAGGAACAAATGGGAAAACTAACACACTTTGATAAACAGGGTCGGGCGAAGATGGTCGATATCAGCAATAAGCCAAAGACTCTTAGAGAAGCCATTGTGCGCGGGACGATCCATATGAAGCCAAACACATTTAAAAAAATTATGAGTGGCAAGATTGCCAAGGGTGATGTCCTCTCAGTTGCTAAGGTGGCAGGGATCATGGCAGCAAAGAAGACAGGCGAAATCATCCCTATGTGTCATCCCCTAAACCTCTCTCACGTTGAAATAAACTTCTATCCCTCAGAAAAAGAGAGCAGGATCGATATCGAAGCCAGTGTAAAGATTGAGGCCCAAACAGGAGTCGAAATGGAAGCGATGGTTGCAGTGGCTACTGCAGGTTTGACGATTTATGATATGTGTAAGGCTATTGACCGGGGGATGGTTCTCTCGGATATTCATCTGGTTAAGAAGATAGGAGGGAAGAGCGGAACCTATTCAGTTCGGAGCAATAGAAAAAAGGGGGCGAAGGGACAGGGGTTAAGTGAAATTTATAAGAAATTTTTTACTAAAACCCTTGAACCCGGGAATCCTTGAACCATATTGAGGAAGTAATTCATGAAAACAGTGCAAAAAGGTAAAGTATTGGCCGTAAATATCAGCCAAAAGAAGGGAACTAAGAAGACAAATATCAACTCCTGCACTCTTTTAAAAGAATTTGGCCTAAAAGGAGATGCACATGGTGGACCCTGGCATAGACAGATCAGCCTCCTTGCCAATGA
>JBBIRM010000187.1:0-5507 GCA_037441765.1 Deltaproteobacteria bacterium
GATTCACAAATATAACCAGAAGGATTTTCAAACCCTTTAAGATTTTAATTCTGCCCTCATTTTCACAACGACATGCCCCCATCCTCCACAACTTGGACCGGTATCGTAACAACCTGTGGTATTGAACATCACTTCGTTGGGATCTCGGCCATTCATCATATTCTCAAAAAAAGCATTGATCAATACGGTCAAATTGGGCATCAAAAAACAGCAAACCCGATCCGGATTTTCCCTGGTAAGCAAGTTGCCCGAATTGTCAAAAACAAGTCTTTGACCCACCACATGCCCAGAGTGACAGCCCTTTGATTCGATTACCTCAGCAATCAACCTATACTTAGAGGCCTCCAAGGCATTCTTAAACAGACGTTGAAATTTTGGATTTTTCTCAATGATTGCCCATTCCTGGTCATCTAATTTCAACCTCTTCCTAATTAACTTTGCAATCTGATTCTCGTCCATTTTTTCCTCCTAACCCTAAGTGAACCACCTTGCTCACTCAGACTAAATATACTATACATTCCCTCTAATGGAAAGGGACTTTTTTCTATTTTTTTACCCTTTTTAGGAGAGAAATAGGTGGCCTTCAGATTAAGAAAAAAGTTGAAGATCAGAAGTCCATAAATTATAGTATTAAAAAAGGATCGAAGTGGAGGAAGTCATGATTGTCAAACAATATGAGGTTGGGAATTTTGCGGTCTTTTCTTATTTGGTTGGAGATGAGGAAATCGGTGAGGGTTTGGTCATAGACCCAGCGGATGAGACAGATCGAATCCTTAAGGAAGCGAAACGAAATGGTTTGAATAAAATCAGATACATTGTCAATACTCATTCCCATGTGGATCATATTATGGGCAATGCCGAGATGAAGAAAAAGACAGGAGCCCAGATCATCATCCATGAGGAGGAAGCTGGACATCTGGTTCGCACCCCTCCCTATCTCCTCGAGATGTTTAGCGCCACACCCCCCCCTGCTGATATCCTTGTCAGAGAAGGGGATATCATTCGAGTGGGCAGGGTAGAACTTCGTGTCATTCACACACCTGGCCACTCTCCTGGAGGGATATCTCTCTATATGGATGGGATGGTATTCACTGGGGATTGCCTCTTTGTGGGATCTGTGGGAAGAACGGACTTTCCCGGGAGTTCATGGGATGTCATGGAAGCCTCTATACGGAAAAAACTCTATACCCTGCCAGGTAAGACGGTAGTCTTCCCAGGACACAATTACGGTTCTACCCCAACTTCTACAATCCAATACGAAAGAAGGCACAACCCCTTTGTGAGAGGTTAAAAATTTCAATGCTTTTTAACTTTATTTGATATTTATTAAAGCGCTTCATACATACGATTTTAACCGTATTAACCACAACAAATTGCAAACATCAAAATCCAAATTAATTAACAAATCCCAATGAGAATACCCTAATAAGATTAGGGGTGGGTCATTTGGAATTTGTTGACTTTAAGTGGTTAGAGAAAGCCATATGGCTAAAAAAAGATACCAGAAATGGCTAATCATAGTATTTTTGATTGCCGGCCTTCCCTTTCTCCTTTACCTTTTTTTGATGCCTGATCTTTCAAGGTTTAAAAAAGAGAATCCCCAAAAGACATCTTTTATGGAATATCGAGAGAAAGAGGCAAAGAAGAAAGGGAAAAGGTTTAAGATCATCCAGGTATGGACCCCCCTTCATCGAATATCGCCATATCTCATCAAGGCAGTTTTGATTGCTGAGGACGATAAGTTCTGGAGTCATGAGGGCTTCGACTATGAAGCCATTCAGAATGCGATTGAAAAGGATATTAAGACTAAAAAATTCAAATTTGGTGGAAGTACAATCTCCCAACAACTTGCACGAAACCTTTTTCTTTCCCCCAGAAAAAGCCTCTTAAGAAAATTAAGAGAGGCCCTGATTACATGGAAAATGGAAAAGGTGCTTCCCAAAAAGAGAATTCTTGAACTCTATCTCAATGTGGTAGAATGGGGGGAAGGAATATTTGGAATTGAGGCAGCATCAAGATACTACTATGGAAAACCTTCATGCGAGTTAAACCCTATGGAGGCAGCGAGGCTTGCCTCTGTATTACCGAATCCGAGGAGATATCATCCAACATCGGACCAAAGATATGTGACCAATCGCTCCAATATCATCTATAGAATCATGATACAGAGAGGGATTGTGATTCCTGAATATGAAGAAACCCTGGAGGAGATAGAAACCCCTCTTTCAATTGAGGGTTCAAAATTAGAGGAAGGGTCGCCTTAATGGTTCTAAGAAAGAAGAATATTCTCATTACCGGACCTCCAGGGATTGGGAAGACCACAATGATTAAAAATCTCTCAAAGAGGCTTTCACCTCTTCATCCAGTTGGGTTCTATACCGAAGAGATCAGGGAGGGAGGGATCAGGAAGGGATTTGAATTGCTTACCCTTGAAGGAGCAAGGGGAATCCTTTCCCATATCGACTTAAAGAGTCCCTATCGAATCGGTAAATATAGAGTAGATGTAAAGGGGTTTGAAGATTTTCTCAACAAGATTCCCTTTTTAAAACAAGAAACCCATCTGATCATTATAGACGAGATTGGAAAAATGGAATGTCTCTCCGATCTCTTTAAAAAGCTCCTTAAAGAAATTCTTGATTCTGAAAAAAGGGTGATTGCCACTATTGCCCTTAAGGGGAGTGGCCTCATCGAAGAGATCAAAAAAAGAGAGGATGTGGTTCTTTTTGAAATTTTTCAAAGAAACAGAGACTCTCTTTTTTCAGATATCTTAAAAGAATTTGAAGTGGGGAGTTAATCTCTTTTTTCCTTGATTGTTTAGCGCAAAAGAAAGGAATCACAAGATGGAGATCATTTTAGTGGCTGTGGGCAGGATCGATGGAAAAGTGATCGAAAGGCTGAAGAATGACCTCGGAAAGGTTTTTAATAAAGAGGTATCGATTGGGAAGGAATTACCAAATCCTGATTATGCCTACAATAGAAAGAGAAAGCAGTATCTCTCTACAGCCATATTAAAGACCCTCCTAAAGCAGAAGGATTACATTTCATTTGAAAAAATCTTAGGAGTTGTGGACAAAGACCTTTATGTACCAGATCTGAATTTTGTCTTCGGTGAAGCGACTGAAAAAGCCGCCATCATCTCGGTTACTCGCCTGAGGCAGGAGTTTTACCATTTACCCGAAAATCAAACCCTTTTCATGAGGAGGGTATTGACCGAAGCAGTTCATGAATTGGGTCATACATATGGGTTGGGCCACTGTAGAGACCCTCAATGTGTGATGTTCTTTTCAAACAGCCTTATTGATACAGATAGAAAGGGGTCTGATTTCTGTGTAAGATGTAAAACCAAGTTACCATTTCTAAAATAGTCGAGGTTTGACATCGGATCAGGAGGGTGTTAGGGAGAAAAGGGAAAGGGAGGAATAATGATTTTTTCCATTCAAAAAGAATTGTTCGATATTTTACCCGGTCTCACCATTGGAATGGTGGTAGGAACGGGGTTAAACAATACCCTTCATTCCAAAGAGATTGAGGATTTTCTAAGCCAAGTCCTTGAAGAGATGAAAAAAAACTTCATTGGCTATAAGGCCCAGGAACATCCAAGAATAAAGCCTTGGAGAACTGCTTTCTCAAAATTAGGAATCTCAGAAAGTAAATTTCCAAGTTCGATTGAAGCCATGGCAAGAAGGATTTTGAAAGGAGATCCCTTTCCAAGAATTAATCCCCTCGTTGATCTCTACAACTCCATCTCCCTCAAATATCTGGTTCCCATGGGAGGTCATGATCTGGATACCATTGAGGGCAATATATATCTTCGATTTGCAGAGGGATGGGAAACCTTCACCCCAATGGGAGGAGGTGAGAAGGAGATCGTTCCAAAAGGAGAACTGGTCTATCGGGATGATCAAGAGGTGTTGACCCGAAATTGGGTGTGGCGTCAATGTGAGAAGGATAAAGCCACGGAAAAAACAAAGAATATATTCATCCCCATCGATGTATTGGGTGAAGTGGGAAGGGAACGGGCAGACGAAATCATCGAAGAACTCTCCCAGAAGATACCAATCTACTTAGGAGGGAAGGTCTTTTCAGCGATTTTAGATATCAAAAAAACTTCTATAGAAATTCCCTTCTTCTCTTCTCCTTAAGTCCTTTCACTCAAGGAAGACCAAAGATCTCTCTTATACAGATTCCTGCCTGAGGTGAACCCCAATCCCTTGGTCCCATTATCTTTCCTAATAAGAACCCTTCCTTATCAATGAAAAAGATCTGGGGAACCCATCCTCTAACCCCATAGTGATCAAGGACCTTCTCTTTCAAAACTAAAAGAACAGGGAGAGTCAGGCTCTTTTCTCGACTGATCTTTTGAGCAGCCTTCTTTCTTTCCCCATCGATGGTCACCAGAAGGACATTCATCTGCTCCTTTTTCCCGTAAAAGAATTTTTCTAATACAGGAAGTTCATCCCTACATGTCTCGCACCAGGTTGCCCAAAAGATTAATACAGTTGGTTTCCCTTTGAGATCAGTGAGGCATACGACCTTACCATCGAGAGAGGTGAGGTAAAAATTGGGAGCCTCTTTTCTCTCCTGAAATATCTGAACACCAAAAGAACGGCATGAAGGGAAACGTTCCTGGATTGAAACGCCGCCAAGGGCTCTATCAAGGATTATCACGAGATGAAGAAGTAAGATCGTGATCATCAATAAAAGAGAAAGGCCTCTCACCATCTGGCTCATTCCATATATAAAAAATTTAATTGATAGCCTTTGTTTTTGTCAATACATGATAAGGAGAGTTCTGAAAAAGTCATAGAAAGACTGGGGAGGGTTTATAAAACTCGTTTTAAATACTTTTTCAGAAGTCTCATAAGAATTATTGAATCACATCATCTAAAGGATGTTAAAAATAAAAAGGGAAGAGGATATCGCTCTTCCCTTTTTAATCTGTTCCCTTTCCTCTAGAGGTAGGCTCAGGTACTTTAATAAATTAGGATTACCACCCCTTCTTCTGGATTTCGGCTAAGCCTTCATCCACGGTAAAAACAGCCCCGCATTTTGGACACTTAATCTTTGCGTCCTTTGCAACTCCACATCCCATGGAAAATACTGCCAACATAGCCAATGCCAAGAAAATGCTAACCCACTTCCTCATTACATTTCACCTCCTTTCGTTCATTGACCTCCTTTCCTAAGAAAGAAATGAATACATTGAAACGGATAACAAAAATCCCTTTTAATGTCAAGGAAAAAAATTAAACCGTTTTTTTCACTCTTTTTAAGGGAAGTAATTTTAACTACTTTTTCTTTTTAGAGGTGGTCTTCTTTGCCTTCTTCTTTGGCTTTGGATGTTTCATCCCACAAGTCATCGGCCAATCACCTCCTCCCAAAATTTCTTTAAAAATATTTATCGCTTTTAATTTACAATTTGTCAAGGATTTTTTTTGGAGTGTCATTTTCAAATTAAAAGTGCACTCTTAGTCTTCTTAAAAAACCTTCATGGAAGCAGATCAACA
>JBBIRM010000188.1:0-5383 GCA_037441765.1 Deltaproteobacteria bacterium
CAGATTTTACCAATTATTGTAAATAATGTTAAAAGAAATAACGAAGGAGAAACTAATATAGGATACGAAGAATTTTTAAGACTTCTTATATATAAAATTCGTTTAGAAAAAGAGTTAAAGAGCCTTAGTGAGCGGACTCTTCGAGGTGAAGAATTCCGAGCCTTTCTCAAACATCTGGCCAAGGAGAGCGATCCAAAACTTATGAAACTTATCTCTTTGAATCCACAAGAGGAAATACTATCCCCTTTAGAGGCTAAGTCAGGGCACCTCTCTCTTCAATATCGAAAGATCAATGTCCAGATAGTCTTTCATTCCACCTATGCCAAACTTGGGGATTACTTGAAAGAGATTGAGGAGTTACCCTTTCTCATCCAGGTGGACCATCTCTATATCGAAAAGAATGACGAGGTTTCATTACCTTTAAAAGTCACGATGGGATTAAGCATGTATATGATTGAAGAGTCAAAAGCGTTCAAGGGTTAAAGGAGAAATTTAGTGGGACAATATCAAAAAACAATTTTTGCTATCACCTTTATTTTATTGGGATCTATCATTTTTAACCCTATCTCTGCAAAAGGGCAATCTAAGGGGAAATCCTCATTGACCCGTCAAACGGAAAGGGACCCATTTACTCTCCCATTAGGAGTCCATCTTATCTCTAAGGTCGAGCCAGTGATCGAGGTCAAAGAGAAGGTCTCAATGCCCGAACTACCTCCCCTAATGGTCAAGGCAATCCTGATCAGCGATAAGATTCGATTGGCTTCGATTGATCGATATATCGTCACAATAGGAGATAAAATCTTTGAGGAGAAGGTGCTGGAGATTGAACCAGACCGAGTGGTATTAGGAAAGGGAGGCGGGAAAAGGACGCTTTATCTAACCCAAAGTCCTATTCGTTTAACCGTTGAAGAGAGATGAGGAGGGAGATATGAAAAGAAAAATCTTGCTCATAATTATACTAAGTCTATTTCTGTTAATGGGCTGTGCGACCGCACCCAAAAAGGAGCGGGCAAAACTTTCCATTCCAAAGGTTGAGGCTCCCCAACCCCAGCCTCCTTCAGAAGAGAAACTTAAGGAGATTGTAATGTCCCAGAAAGAGGAGGCCAAAAAGGTTCCGGAAAAACTCTACTCATTTTATGCCAGAGATTCGAACATCCAGGACATCCTTCTCGCCTTTTCGAGAGAGGACGAGTATAACATTGTCATGGACCCTGAATTGAGTGGGAAGGTGACGATTGATCTAAAAAGAGTAACCCTAAAGGAAGCACTGGATGCAATCCTCACACCCCTCGGCTGGACCTATAAGATTGAAGGGAAATTTATTAAAATAATGAGACCCCAGATGGAAACGAGGCTCTTTACCGTCAACTATATTGCTACCAAAAGGGGCGGAAAAAGGGAAATCTATGCCAGCACAGGTGGAAGCCTTCAATCCGGTACCCCTGTTGGAGGACAGACAATTGTCACCTCCACTGGAGCAAGAACAGGTTATAGTGATCTGGTCAGTGTGGATGAAGTTGATCTCTGGAGCGAGATTCAAAGGGGATTAGAGGCTATCATATTTGGTACAGGGGAAGAAAAACCCAAGGAGGCCACAGAGAAAGAGAAAACCACATTGACAAGAGTGGATGGAAAGGGGAAGAAGTTGGTTATCAATAAAGTGACTGGTGTCATCCTTGTAACCGATTACCCCCACCAATTGAATAAGATTGCCTCCTATCTCGAAACTGTTGAAGGAAGTTCACAGCGACAGGTTACCATCCAGGCAAAGATCATGGAGGTCATTCTTTCAGATGAACACAAAGAAGGTATTAATTGGAAGGTAATCGAAGGACTCCCCCGCTCAATCAATTTAGCCTGGGGGCTCACCAATAAAACGAAGACCACTGGTTATCCTGGTTCAAGCAGTGGGTTTATCATCTCCGATACTACTGCAGGAAGCACCATTTCGGTTCCGGGGACCTTTAAGGTCAGCCCATATGGAGGGATATTTGCTATCGGCCAGGCAGGCTCTGAGGTGGCCCTTTCGGACATCATGCAGGCAATCTCGGAGCAGGGTGATGTAAAGATTCTCTCAAGCCCAACCATTTCAACCCTCAATAACCAGAAGGCGATTATCCGGGTAGGAAATCAGGATGTCTATTTTGTAACTGGTGCAGTAGCCACCCAAACCACAGTTACCCAGATCATTCAACCAGTGACTATCGACATTGGGATCATCTTAGATGTCACACCCCAAATCGCTGAAGATGGAACCATTTTGATGAACATTCATCCCAGCATCACGGAGAAGACTGGAGAAAAAACCACACCTGATGGAAGGACGACCTTTCCCCTTCTGAGCGTTAGGGAAACCGATACAACTGTGAGGGTGAAAGATGGTCAAACGATAATCATTGCCGGGCTCATGCAGGAGAAAAAAGAGGAGGCCTATACAGGGGTTCCTGGTCTACAATCCATTCCTCTACTCGGGGGATTGTTTCTTCATAAAGTAGAAAAGAAAAGGAATTCAGAGTTAGTCATCATGATCACCCCTACCCTTCAGGTAGGTAAAAAAGTGGAGGACTTTACTAAGAATAAGTAGGGGTCAAGGAGTTTAAGGGATTCACAAAATAATCTTAAATACCGCTTGAATCCTTGAACCCCTAAGGAGGAAACATGTATCTTGAATTTTATGGCCTAAAAGAGAAGCCCTTTTCTCTGACACCCGATCCCCAGTTTCTCTATCTGAGTGATAGCCATCGGGTGGCCATTGATTCTCTCCTCTACGGGATTGAGCAGAGGGAGGGGTTTATTGTGATCACAGGTGATATTGGAACTGGAAAGACTACCATCTGCCGCACCATTCTCAATAAGGTGGGGCCTCAGGTAAAAACAGCGGTTATCTTCAACTCCTTTCTCAGCGAAGAAGAACTCCTCGAATCTATTCTTTTAGATTTCGGATTTCCTTCAAAGGGAAGGACAAAAAAGGAGAGGATAGATGCATTAAATAAACTCTTGATCCATCTTCTTTCACAAGGTAAAAATGCATTGCTCATTATCGATGAGGCCCAAAACCTCTCCATCCCTGTATTAGAGCAGATCCGAATGCTTTCCAATTTAGAGACCGAAAAGGAGAAACTTCTTCAGATCATCCTTTTTGGGCAATTGGAACTTGAAAAGAAACTTCGGTCCCCTGCTTTAAAACAATTAAATCAACGGATTGCAATTCGCCATCACCTACTCCCCCTCACTCGAAAAGAGACCGAAGCCTACATCTACCAGCGCCTGATGGTTGCAGGGGCACAGGGAAATATAGATTTCTCTAAATCTGCGATTGACGAAATCTTTAAATTTTCCAAAGGGATCCCGAGGTTAATCAATCTTCTCTGTGAACGGACACTTCTGGCTGGATTTGTAGAGGAGACCTTTAAGATTGACAAAAAGATAGTTAAAAAAGCCAAAGCCTCCATCCTCGGAGAGGAAAAGGTTGAGGAATCAGTTTCCTATCTTCCAAAATGGATAACTCCTCTTAGAGCCACCTTATTAATAGTCTTATTTTTCCTTCTGATCTTTTTTGGAATCATAAGGTATAATGACCTATCCTCCTTTCGGAATATTATCTTGGCAAAGGTGCAGGAAGCCTATGGTCAAATTTCTAGTGAGATCAAATCTCCTAACTTAACGCATCTAGTCAATCCTCAAAAGGTCCAAGAGGGTCAGGAGAATAGATCACAAAGGGCCCTCCAGGAGGAGAAAAGATGAGCCTGATTATTGATGCCCTCAAGAAAGCTCAGGAACTCCGATCAAAAGACCTCAAAGGAGGGGTTTTTTTAAGGAATACCTATCCAAAAAATAAGAATAGATCTATGCCATCGATAAGACGCTGGGTAATCATTGGTTTCAGTCTTTTTGGAATATTTATCCTCATATTTTTGGCCTGGAAGCCTATTCCCCCACCTCCTTCTCAATCAACTCACAAAGTAATAGCCTCTAAAGAGAAAGAGGAATTTGGCACAGTATTGGAGGTAAAGACATTAGAAATCTCTAAGGATACATTAAGCCGAAATTTCCCTGAAGAGACTAAGGATCAAACAAATCTTTTAAAATTAGAAAAACCTCTGATTTTAACTGAACCGAAAGTTAGAGAGAAGGACGGAGGGCCACCCCATCTTTCTTCATCTTTGTTGGAAGAACCTCAAAATAAGATCGGGTTCAAAAAGGAGGAAGTTGAAAAAATTCTTTCTACATCTCCTCCTTCTTCTTTGAGGGAAAAGGTTTTAGAAAATTCGATAAAAGTGGAAAGAGAAAGGGGAAAGGAACCCAATCTATCCTCCGAAGTGGTCAACCAATTCAATTTAGGAGTATCTTATCAGAATCAAAAAGAGTATTTAAAGGCCATTGAAGCATATAAAAAAGTCATTGAATTGGATCCCAACTATGGAGAGGCCTATAATAATCTGGCGATCCTCTATCAAGAAATAGGTGATGATCATAGGGCCTTTGAAATCTATAAAAAACTGATTCAGATCAGTCCCCAGTATGAGAAGGCATACAACAATCTTGGGATCCTTTTTTACCTCAAGGGTAGAGATGGAGAAGCAATGGAGGCATTTGAAAAGGCCATTAACATCAATCCCCATAACATCGAAAGTTATATCAACCTTGGGGTCCTTTATAAAAAACAGGGCCAATGGAATAAGGCCATTGAATCTTATCAAAGGGCGCTTTCCATTGACCCCTTCCATAAGGAGACCCATTACAATATTGGCCTTCTATATGAACAGATGGAGCAGATAGAGTTGGCTGTTGGACATTACCAAAAATTTGTCCAACTGGCCTCAAATACACATCCAGAACTGGTATCAAAAGTTCAAAGGCATTTAAAAGCCCTAACGAAAGTAAATGAGGGCAAATAGAATTGTTTATATTGGAGGTGAAATGGTAGAGGAGAAGAAGGGTTTTGGAGACTATTTGGTTGGCCTTGGGGTTGTCACTTCCGATCAATTGAAAAAGGCCCTCCAGGAACAGAGGCGGGGCGGAGAAAGGCTTGAGCAGACGATTGTCCGTTTAGGATACGCCAAAGAAGATCTGATCATGCAATGCCTGGCAGACTATTTTAACCTTCCCTTCGTTGATCTCGATACCTATCTCATCGATGAGAAGGTCTTAAAACTCGTTCCTGAAGAAGTTGCCCGACGCCATCTCCTCATTCCCCTTTTCAAGATCGGGGAGACCCTCACCATTGCCATGTCCAATCCTCTGAACCTTCTTGCGTTAGATGAGGTGAGGAATAAAGTCAGAACCGATGTGGAGATAGCCATCAGTACAGAGAAGAAGATTAAAAAGGCAATTGATCAACACTATGGGGTAACGCCTGCGATGGTGGAAACGACCATCAAGC
>JBBIRM010000189.1:0-5371 GCA_037441765.1 Deltaproteobacteria bacterium
TCCCCCATTTCCACGATTTCACCATTGTGGCCCCCTATTATTACGGAATTTCTGGAATCACCCCTTTCTTCTTGACACCTAATCATCAATTAGGTTAAATTCTTCAATAAATTTCCATTAATTGGGCAGGTCTGGAAATTAAATCAATATTATTCTAAGAGAGACTAATGAAGGTATCAAACCCTGGGGAGCCGAAGGGAGAGGGGTTTTTTAATGCCCTCTTCAATCTTTTTCGCTCAATAAAATTAACCATCTTTCTTCTCATCTTATTAGCCCTCCTATCCATCCTCGGGACAATTATTACTCAGAATGCATCCAGAGCCGAGTATATCCAGCGATACGGCGTGAAACTCTATGAGATTCTAAACTTCTTCAATCTTTTTGATATGTATCATTCCTGGTGGTTTAGCGCTATCCTTCTGCTTTTGGTCATCAACTTAATCGCTTGCTCTATCCACCGCCTCCCGGGGGTCTGGAGGCAGATCTTTAAAAAGCCCTCCGGATTGGAAGATTCGATGTTAAAAACCCTTCCCTATGTGGAGAAATTTCGGGATTTAGATCCTTCTGATCAAAAAATTTTGGGAGAGATTCAGTCTTGTTTGAAAAGATGGTTTAAGAATCCTAAGTGGATTGAAACAGAGAGATCGATTACCCTATATTTTGAAAAAGGAAGGCTTTCAAGATTAGGAATTTACCTCACTCATCTCAGTATCCTGATCATTCTCACAGGGGGGCTGATGGGTTCAATTTTCGGTTTCAAAGGTTTTGTGAATATACTGGAAGGGGAGACTGTTGATCATATCTTTCTAAGAACCAAGGAAGGAGAGGTTGCAAAACCTCTTGGCTTTTCCATTCGATGTGACGATTTCGAAATTACCTACTACGATCTTCATAGAAATGAAAAACTTGTGAAGGAATATACCAGCCATCTTACCGTTCTCGAAAATGGGAAGGAGGTTTTTAAGAAGAGCATCGAGGTCAATCATCCCCTTCGCTATAAAGGTTTGGCCTTCTACCAGGCCACTTACGGAACGATTCATGATGTGACCCTTGGGATCAAATGGAAAGGGAAAGAGGAAAAAACCCTCCTTCGAGCCCCTGAAGGAGAAATCATTCCGATCCCAAATTCCAAAAACTTTATAAGGGTATTGAGGTATGCCTCTCAGATTCATAATTTTGGAGAAGGGGTTCAGGTCGTCCTCTTCAAACCTGATCAGGAACCACGAGTCTTCTGGCTACTGAAAAACTTCCCAAACTTCGATCAAAAACGTGGCGATGAGTTCACCCTCACTTTTGAGAAAATTCAAGAAATGGAGTACACAGGAATTCAGGTGACCAAAGACCCGGGTGTTGGAATAGTTTGGGTGGGATGTGGCCTGATGATTATTGGACTTTTTGCCTCCTTTTTCTTCTCCCATCAGAGAGTTTGGCTGAGAATCTCTAAGAGAAAAGGAGAGGGAATGATCCTGGCAGGGACAACTAATAAAAATCGTATTGGTTTTGAAAAAATCTTTGGGAAAATGGTAGAAGCCCTCCGGAGGGTAGATGGATCATAAAGGCGGAAAACAATAATCTATTGATTTTTTTAGAAAAAATATGCAATATATAAAATCAGTTAACTTAACCATTCGCCCATGAGGGTGAGGAAGAAGGGGAGGGATTTATGAACAAAGCAGATCTCATTAACAAGGTTTCAGAGAAGGCCAATGTGACGCAGAAGGTTGCCAAGGTCATCGTCGATACCCTTTTTGATGGGATGATGGAAAGCCTTGAAAAAGGCCAACGGATCGAGATACGAGGATTTGGAAGCTTTGTTGTCCGACATTACGGGGGGTATAAGGGTCGAAATCCAAAAACAGGAGAGATAGTGGATGTCCCGCCCAAGAAACTTCCCTTCTTCAAGGTTGGAAAAGAACTGAAAGAGATTGTCAATAGTGGTGGATCCTAAAGACTCTTCCAGTAAGGTTTTTGGATATCCTTTAATTGATGGAGGAAACGCTCTACTCGGGAATAGTCTTTCCTCTCCTTCTCCAGGAAATGATTCTTATCCAGGGATGAGATCTGGGTAAGTTCTTTAAGAACTGCCTTTACAGATCTACTCTGGCCATTCACATCATAGCCGCCCTCAAGGGTAATGGCCAATCTTCCTTGAGCAGTGGCATCTGCAATCTCCATAAGGATCTGGGTCATTCTCGCAAATCCATTCTCCGTCACCTCCATTCCTCCTAAGGGATCATCATAATGTATGTCAAATCCCGCTGAGACGAGGACCAATTCAGGTTTGTACTCGAGGGCAATGGGTTTTAGGAATTTTTCGAAGATATTCCCATAATCGGAGTCGTTTCCTCCCGTTGAAAGGGGAACGTTGACGGTAAACCCCTCCCCCTTTCCCTTTCCAATCTCTCTGGCTCCTCCTGTTCCAGGGTAAAAGAAACCGTATCGATGAGTTGAAAAATATAGAACCCTTGGGTCTTCATAGAAAGAATTTTGTGTTCCATTTCCATGATGGACATCCCAGTCAACGATCAAGACTCTTTTTAAGGAATAATTCTGGATGGCATATTGAGCACCGATGGCCACATTGTTAAAGAGACAGAACCCCATCGCCCTATCCCTCTCTGCATGATGCCCAGGAGGCCTCACCAAGGCAAATCCATTATCCAATTTTCCTTCGATGATGTTCTTTATCAACTCTAAAAATCCCCCAGCGGCAAAAAGTGCTGCCTCATAGGATTTTGCACAGGTGGAAGTATCCATATCGAGACGGTAGTAAGGTTTTCCAGAGGTAGAAGCGATAAGATCAATATATGAGGGAGCATGGACCATCTCTAACTCCTCACGAGTTGCTGAACGTGGTTTTATAATTTCAAAAAGAGTTTTCATCTCTGGCTCCTGGAGCATCTTGTAGATCACCCTTAACCTTTCAGGGCTCTCTGGGTGGCCCCGGTCCATCACATGTTCCAGATACCTTTCATCCTTTACAATCCCTGTCCTTTTCATAAACCTCCTCCAGGAAAAAATTGGCAAAGCATTTAGTTTTAATAAATCAAATACAAACCCAGCCTATCTTTTTTATACTCTCTTGTCAAGACGATCCTATGAGACTTCTGAAAAAGTCATTGAAAGACTTTTTTAAGAGATTTCTGAAAAAGGATTTTAAAAAGATTTTTAGACTGGGGAGGTGGGGTGGGAAAAGACTGTGTCGTAATTCGAAATAAGAAATGAAAACAAATGCGGCAAGGGACAAGCCCTTGCCCTACGTTTGAGATTCGTTTAATTTCTCGTAGGGCAAGCCCTTGTGGCTTGCCAAACCTTTTAGTGCCTGCATCCGAAGGGTTTGGAACCCTACCTCCCCAGTCTTTGAGGGACTTTTTCAGAAGTCTCCATTTTTCATCGCGGAAATGGAAAGATACTTTTTGGGGGCAATGGAGTTTTTCTTGACTTTTGCTAAGAGGACTGAATAAAATAATTTTTAAGAATTATGAATATTCGAAGACTTGAGGATATTTTGAAAAAGGTGAAATCCGGAAAGGCTACAGTTGATGAGGCCTTAACGCAATTGAAGTCTCTTCCTTTTGAAGATCTCGGTTTTACCAGAATTGATCATCACCGAAGCCTTCGAAAAGGTTTCCCTGAGGTGATATGGGGAGAAGGGAAGACCTCTGCACAAATCCTTTCTATCATGAAACAACTAAAGAAAAAAGACCAGAACATTCTTATTACACGTCTGGAGGAGAAAAAGGCCAGAGAGATTCAACGCTTCTTTCCGAAAAGTCAATATTATCCCCTATCAAGGGTTCTAACCTATCTCACCCATCCAATAAAATTGGAAGGGAAGGGAACCATTTTGGTCATTACCGCCGGAACGACGGATATCCCTGTAGCAGAGGAAGCGGTCTTAACTGCAAGGTTCATGGGAAATCACGTTGAGACCCTCTATGATGTTGGTGTATCTGGAATTCATCGGTTACTTGCTGAGAGAGAAAAATTAGAAAAAGCCAGAGTCCTTGTTGTAGTGGCTGGGATGGAGGGGGCACTTCCCAGTGTGGTGGGAGGATTGGTTGATCGCCCAGTGATCGCTGTTCCCACCAGCGTGGGATATGGAGCCAGTTTCGGAGGAATTACAGCACTTCTGGCTATGCTCAATTCATGCGCCTCGGGAGTGGCGGTTGTAAATATCGATAACGGATTTGGAGCAGGGTTCATGGCAGGATTGATAAATCGAATATGAGGATATTAAAATGTGGCTCGACATTTTAGATGCGGGGATCCCATTTCTATTCTTGATGGCTATGGGGTTCACTCTTTACCGAGGATTTAAAAAGAATCAGAACATACTAACTGAGAGAGATGAACTGGTAAAGCGGTATCTTCTTTTTAGAGGAGATAAACAGGTTCGTTTAAAGATTTATGGGGAGGATGAGCAGATTTACCGGGACCTTCTTAAGAATATTTCAAACAGTTGGAAGAACTTTAAAAGGACCTATGATGAATATCTCTCCTCTTTTTCTAAGAATACCCAAAAGACAAAACGCATCCTTCAGATCATTACCTTGGGCCTCATTGCGAACACATTTCGGCTTCTTGCCGGGAAATACTACTTTTCTGGTCTAAATCCTCACCTGATTTATAACGTCCTGAGAGAGTTAACCGGTTATATTCTTGTATTCCTTGGCTTCTCTTTATTGAAGATCCAGACCAATCGATACCTTTCCCTAAAAGGGGAGGTGATGAAGATGGATCGGGATATTCTTTTTTATCCCAACAATCTATCCACTGAAGAGGAGCATGAAGTTCTTTTTAGTGAATTTGACCCTATTGAATTGAAGGAAAAAGAAGATGGAAAGGAAGATTATAATCAGGGTAAGCGACCTAAGGATTGAAGCGGAATTGAATAATTCAAAGACTGCGCAACTTATCTGGGACGCTCTTCCCATTGAAGGGAAAGCCAATCTCTGGGGCGAGGAGATCTATTTCGCCATCCCTGTCAAGACAGGCTTGGAGGAAGGGGCAAGGGAGGTGATATCGTCAGGAGAATTGGGCTATTGGCCCACAGGCCATGCCTTTTGTATCTTCTTTGGCCCCACCCCAGCCAGCCGTGGGGATGAGATTCGAGCAGCCAGTTCAGTCAATATCATTGGTAAGGTAACAGGAGATCTAAAAGTATTTTTGAAGGTAAGGGATGGCGCCAAAGTAACCATTGAAAAAGCCAAAACTTAGAATTTAAGAGAGCTCTGAAAAAGTCATATAAAGACTGGGGAGAAGGGTTCCAAACCCTTCGAATGCGGGCACCAAGAAGTTATTAATGGGAGCATTAAATAACTCTAGTTTTGCACCTTTCTAATTGAAAATAGAAAGCTCTTACCATATT
>JBBIRM010000190.1:0-5307 GCA_037441765.1 Deltaproteobacteria bacterium
TCCAAATAGAATATGAGATAAACCTTCCTGGTTAAATTGGTGAAAGGGTTATTTTTAGTCAAAAGGTGTTTAAAAAAAGACATATGAATAACTTACTGAATTTAAAAAATTTTTTAACTAATTTTAAAAAATCAAAAAACAATTGTCTAAAAATAGACAACTTTTTAAATAAACCATTCGCACTTTCCAAAAATTTCTTTTAAATCCAATAAGTTGGATATTTTTATATATTCTAAATTATGGTATAAAAATTGCTGTTAATTTTTTAGAGGTGATAAAAATGAAATGCCATCGATGTGGTGGGATTATGATATATGAAAAATTTTATGGGTTAACTGAAGATTTCTTCGGTTGGCGGTGCGTTCTTTGTGGAGAGATAATAGATAAAGTTATCTTGGAGAACAGACTTCGCCAAAAACATTAACCCCTTTCAAAATGGTTAACTTATATGCTATCCTTAAAAAGATAGGATTTTGCACAGGAGTTTGAATTTGTAAAAGGAGTCTTTTCTGATGGAGGACCTATGGTTGAGAGTGCCCCAATTTCCAGAATTTAAAAAATTATCTCTCGAAGATAAACCCCTTTTTGACAGTGTGTTTACCCAATATCCTCCTTTGATCTCTGAATTTACCTTCACCAACCTCTTCATCTGGCGTAAAATTTATAAGATAAAAATTTTTCGACTACAAAATTTTCTCTTTCTTCTTGCAGAAAAACGAGACAATCCCTTTTTCTTCCCTCCCATTGGAGAGGGAGATTTGATTGAATGCTGTCGTTTATTGCTTCGGGCGATGAAAGAAAAGGGGAAACCTGCCCAATTGGCTCGAGTCCCCGAGGATATGATCGCCAGTTTTAATTGGAAATCAGAGGGATTTGTGGTAACGTTTGATCGAGACCAATCCGATTATGTCTACCTACTGGAGGACCTTGTCAATCTTTCGGGAAGAAGGTATCACCGAAAGCGAAATCATATTAAAAAGTTTAAAGAGAATTATAATTATCAATATGTTCCTCTTGTTCCTGAATTGATATCAGAGTGCCTTGATCTTCAGACGGCCTGGTGTGATCTGAAGCATTGCGAGGCAGAACAAGGTCTGGCTGATGAATTCTTTGCGATCAAGGAAGCCTTTACCCATTTTGAGGCTTTGGGGGTGAAGGGTGGGGCCATTCTTATCAATGGGAAGGTCGAGGCGTTTACCTTAGGGGAGCCTCTCAACCGAGATACCGTTGTCATCCATATTGAAAAAGCAAACCCTTATTTCGATGGGCTTTACCCAACACTCAATCAGGCCTTTCTTGAAAATCATTGGTCAGGCTATATTTATGTAAACCGGGAACAAGACTTAGGAGAGGAGGGCTTAAGAAAAGCCAAGGAATCATATTTCCCTCACCATATGGTCAATAAATATAGCCTTGTTTTAAATGAATGATTTTCATTTAGATCCAACCAACGATTGGAGAATAATCTTAAAGATGTCCCCTCAAGTAGAAATCAAGAAAATTTTAAAAAAAAGTGTTATGATTTGAAAACCATCACCGAGAACCCTTGTCAATATGGAAGAAGCAACGAGGGAAAAGGAAAGTGAACTAAGGCATTTTATTCTTTCCCAAATTAGAGAAAAGGGACCAATTCCCTTTTCCCAATTTATGGACTGGTGCCTCAACCATCCCCGGTATGGCTATTACCGATCCAAAAGAAAAAGGATTGGAAAAGAGGGAGATTACTTTACAGCCCCATGTGTTTCACCATTTTTTGGGGTGATGATCGCAAAGCAACTTCACCAGATGTCAGAGATCCTTGGAGAAAAGACCTTTGAAGTAGTCGAAATGGGAGGGGGAAGAGGGCTTCTTTGCGAGGATATCTTAAAATGGACTAAAGAGCATTCCCCTCATCTCTACCAGCACATGACTTACTTTTTAATAGAAACTTCTCCTCATTTTTTAAGAGAGCAGAGAGAAAGACTTTCCGAATATCAAGAGGATGGGAAAATATTCTGGATTGATTCAGAACTGTTCGAAGCCTGCTCCTTTCAATTCAAAGGCTGCTTTCTCTCAAACGAACTCATTGACTCATTCCCTGTCCACAGAGTCGTTTACGATGATGGGAGATTAAAAGAAATCTATGTTACTCATCAATCCGGGCAACTGAAGGAACTATGGGCTGAACCCTCTGATCAAAGGCTTCTAAATTATTTTAAGGACATGGACATTACCCTTCAGGAGGGCCAGAAGGCAGAGGTCAATTTAAAGGCTCTGGACTGGATAGAGAAGGTAAGCCACTCTCTGCTGAGAGGTTTTGTTCTCACAATCGATTATGGATATACCGCTCGTGAACTATACTCCACCCATCGAATGGAAGGAACACTGCTCTGCTATTGCCAGCATCAATACTTCGAAAATCCCTACGAGAGACTTGGAGAACAGGACATCACAGCCCATGTCAATTTTACAGGGTTGATCCAAAAGGGCAAAGAGGTAGGGCTTGAGTTCACCGGGCTTGTCCCCCAATATCAATTCCTTATCGGATTGGGACTCCTCCAAGAGTTAGAGTCTCACCAAAAGAGGATGGGGGATCTGGAGGCCTTAAAGTTGAGACTCTCGGTAAAACATCTCATCGAGCCTGAAATGGGAATGGGTGAAGTGTTTAAGGTATTGATTCAACATAAAGGAGTTGAATTCCCTCAGTTAGATGGATTGAGGGATCTCTCTTCGATCAATTGGTCACCCGGAGACTTATGACATGAAGGTATTAGGAATCTTTGGAAGTCCAAGAAGAGATGGAAATACTGATATCCTCTTAGAGGAGGCCTTAAAGGGGGCCCAATCCCAAGGGGCAGAGGTCGAGAGAGTCTATCTCACTGATTTTTCTATCACCCCCTGCAGGGAATGTCATAGTTGTGACCAGACTGGCCAGTGTGTCATTGAGGATGACATGCAAAAGATCTACCCTAAACTCCTTGAAGCAGATATCATTATCCTCTCCTCCCCTATCTTCTTTTATGGTGTGACGGCCTGGGCCAAAGCCTTGATCGATCGCACACAGGCCTTATGGGCAAGAAAATATCTTTTAAAAGATCCTCTTTTGGGAAGAGCAGGGAAGAAAAGAAAGGGGTTTTTCATCTCTGTTGGAGCAACAAAAGGACAGAAACTTTTCGAAGGGGCAATCCTTACGGCCAAATATTTTTTTGACGTCCTAAATGCTGAGTACTCAGGGGAATTGGTCTTTAGAGGAATCGAGGCGAAGGGAGAGATAATGAACTACACAGATGCCCTCCAGCAGGCCTTTGAGGCTGGAAAAAAATTAGTGATAGAAATGCAGAATAAAGGATATAATCAGGGAGGACAAAAAGAATGATCAATCCAAATCCCAAGTTCCTCATTCTTCATCCTTTAGAGGGGAGGTGATCTAAAATGACACAATGGCAATGTTCAAATTGCGGTTATACCTTTGGTGCAGAAACAGTCCCTGATCAGTGCCCATCCTGTAAACAGGCATGCACATTCAGAGATGTAACCTGCTATATCCCTGATTGTGGGGGACCCGGAAACATCGATCCAAGGCTGATGGGAAAAAAAGACAAACCCCTCAACGATTAATAAGAAAAGAATGAATGGCGACCAATCCAATCCTCAAGGAAAGGAGACTTTAATGAAAGAGGGGCTAAAAGAGACTTTAACCTGCGAGCAATGCCGGGCAGAAGCGGAGATCACTCTCGAAGGCTTTGAAACCGTAGCCGATGTGATCAAAAGGGAGAAGAAGTTTCCCTGTAAATCCTGCGGTCATGAAATACCGTGGACCCAAAGAGAAGAGATCAAGGCAATTAAAATGGCTATGGAAGCAGAAATGGATGCTTACCGCACATATTCCAAGGCTGCAAGACGGACGAAAAATCCTAAAGGAAAGGATATGTTTCAACAACTCTCGGAATTTGAGATGAACCACTATCAAAAATTGAAATCCCTCCTTAAATCCCTTGAGGAGCATGGAGAATGGATACTCTATGAAGGTACAACTTTTAAAAAGAAGAAGATTCCCCTGAAGATGGGAAAGATTAAGGGAGAAGAACAACTTAACGATCTGGATGCGCTAAGAATTGCTATCCGTGAAGAAAAGAAGGCCCAGGCCTTCTATCGGTCTATGATGGAGTTAACAAGAGACCCAAGAGGGAAAGATATGTATAAAAGGTTAGCCAGCGAGGAAGAACTCCACGAGAAGATACTCAATGACCAATACTATAGCCTCCATAATACCGGTCTCTGGAGTTGGGGAGACTAACTTAATTGCAGAATTCGGATTGCCAATTAATGTGTGAAAGAGATTGATATTGACCTCAATGATTACTTTCTTTAAAATAAGTTCAATTTAAAATAACGAAGGAGTGCCTATGGATGAAAAGAAATTTCAGGAAATCATTCAATTTGCCATTGATAAGGAGATTGAGGCCTTCAATTTTTACATAGAGGCCTCAAAGAATTCAAAATATTCTGGAGGTAGAGATCTCTTTCTATCATTGGCCAAAGATGAGGAAGGCCACCGAAAACTGCTGGAAAACTTGAATATGGAAAAGGTCTCCCAGAAAAGGATCGAAAAGGTTCCCGACCTCCATATAAGCGATTATATGGTCGAGGTGGAAATGAAGCCCGATCTCTCCTATGCCGAAATACTCCTCATCGCTATGAAGAGGGAGGAGAGATCGCTTAAACTCTATAATGACATGAAGGAATCAAATACAGATGAGGATTTAAAAAGGCTTTTTACCTTCCTCTCGAACGAGGAAGCCAAGCACAAACTACGACTTGAGAAAATCTATGACGATGAAATCCTAAAATAAAACAGAGGGGATAGGGTTAAAAGATTTTTTCGCTTTGCGCTCTTTGCGTTTTTTCAGAACGGGAGGTTTAGATGGAAAAATGGCAATGTAAAGTCTGCGGTTATATCTACGATCCGGAAAAAGGAGACCCTGATGGCAATATCCCTCCTAAAACCCCCTATGAAAAACTTCCAGACAGTTGGGTCTGTCCAGTCTGTGGTGCTCCTAAAGACATGTTTGAAGAGATTTGATTTTACTTTCTCGCTTCCTTCATACTGATTTTGACCACTGCCTTAATAAGGGCTTGATGGTTTCATGCACAAAGAGGAAACTTCGTCGTCAAAACGTTTTCTGATCTTCTCAATTCTTGCCGGGCTTTATACCCTTTCCATGTTCCATCGCGCTTCCAATGCGGTCATTGCCCCTGACCTGGCCCGAGATCTGGGGCTTGACGCAGAAACACTTGGTCTCCTCGGAGGGGCTTTCTTTTACTCTT
>JBBIRM010000191.1:0-5205 GCA_037441765.1 Deltaproteobacteria bacterium
AGAGAAGAAGATTAAAAATCCAATTGATCAACACTATGGTGTAACGCCTGCGATGGTGGAAACGACCATCCAGCAATTTTTTAAGGGAAATGCAGGTGCAACCGTCCAAGAGTCAACGGATTACCGAAAAAGTTATGAACTTAGGGCGAAAGATATCCCATCGGGGCCAATGGAAGAGGCCCCTGCAGCAAGAATGTTAGATTTAGTGTTGATCCAGGCCATTCGAGACCGGGCCAGTGATATCCATTTTGAACCTGATGAAAAATCACTGAGGGTCCGGTTTAGAATTGACGGTTTTTTATATGAAACCTTTACCTTGCCAAAACAGGTCCACCCCTCCATCAACTCAAGGATTAAGATACTTGCAGAGATGGACATTGCAGAGACAAGGCTTCCACAGGATGGAAATTTCAATATCAAATTGGAAAACCGTAGTTTTGAAATCCGAGTATCGACTTTTCCAACTATCTATGGCGAAAATGCAGTACTCAGAATCCTTGACCAGACCAGTCCGCTTCTCCGACTTGAGGAGCTTGGTTTCACATCGGAGATGCTTAACCAGTTCAAGCAACTTATTCGTAGACCCAATGGGATTATCTTCGTCACAGGCCCTACAGGGAGTGGAAAAACAACCACCCTATATGCCATCCTTAACATGATCAATTCAAAGGATAAAAACATCATCACGATTGAAGATCCTGTGGAATACCGTCTCCCTCTGATTCGACAAACCCAGGTCAACCCAAAAGCAGGCATAACATTTGCAACGGGGTTGAGGTCCATTCTAAGGCAGGATCCTGATGTTATCATGATTGGTGAGGTTCGGGACTTAGAGACTTCTGAAATTGCCCATCAGGCTGCATTGACAGGTCACCTGGTCCTCAGCACCCTGCATACGAATGATGCCCCAGAGGCTATCACCCGGCTTCTCGATATCGGGGTAGAGCCATATCTGATCTCATCTTCTGTCATCGGTGTGCTCGGTCAGAGGCTTGTTAGAAGGGTCTGTCCAAATTGTAAAACCTCCTATTTATTGGATCTGAAAGAATTAAACGATCTCGGTGATGAGGCAAAAAAATTGAAAGCACCCTTAACCTTTTATCGTGGAAAAGGCTGTAAAAACTGCAGACAGTCAGGATATTTCGGAAGGACAGGAATCTTCGAGCTCCTAATCGTAAATGAAAGAATTAAACAACTTATCTCTGAAAAGGCCTCAACGCAGATCATCCGTGAGATAGCAAAAAAGACGCTTGGAATGGTCACACTGAGGGAGGATGGTCTCAGGAAAGCATTAGAAGGGATCACCACTCTGGATGAGGTGAACAGGGTTGCCTATCAATAAATTTTTTTAGCCAAAAAGATTATACCTCAATATCCAGTAAATCGCTGCCAATCCATCTTTCCAGTTAATCTTTTTTCCTTCGGAATAATCTCTTCCCCAGTAGGAGATAGGAACTTCGTAAATCCGTAGCCCCATTTTGGCTATCTTGGCTGTGACCTCAGGTTCAAAACCAAACCGGTTGCTTTCGATCTTAATCCTCTTCAATACCTCTGCACGAAAAACCTTATACCCGGTCTCCATATCGGAAAGATTTAAATCAGTGAGCATATTGGAAAGAATAGTAATAATCCTGTTCCCCACTGCATGCCAGAAGAAAAGAACCCGATGGGTTCCCCCAAGGAATCTTGAACCATAGACTACATCTGCCTTTCCTTCAAGGATGGGCTTGATCAAATGAGGATATTCAGAGGGATGGTATTCAAGGTCAGCATCCTGAATGATCACGATATCTCCGCTTACATATGGAAGGGCAGTCCGGATAGCCGCCCCTTTGCCCTGATTGAATGGATGGGAGAGAATAGTAATCTCATCTCCCTCACACCTTTTGAGGCATTCATGTGTTCCATCGTTTGAGCCATCATCCACCACGATAATCTCCTTATTGAAGGGGGTTTCTTTTACCCTCTGGATTACCTCAAGGATGGTCCTTGCCTCATTATAGACAGGGATGATAATAGAAAGTTTCATCTCAAATCTTTTCCTTCCTCCCTATAAAAATCAGGAATTTATATCGGATATGACCACATCCCCATGCCTAAGGAGGAATTTTCCATAATAACCTATCTCTCTTTCCGTCTATCTTTTCTAAAAACTATTATACCAATACAACCGACAATCCCTAAAAAGGTGATCCAGGCCCCGAGTTTAAAACTGAGTGGATCATAGACAATCTCTACCCGATGGCTTCCAGAAGGAATAAAGATTGCCCGAAAATTATAGTTCGCCCGAAAGATCTTATCCCTTTTTCCATCAATGAAGGCCTTCCAGCCAGGAAAGTAGGTATCATTCAAAAATAATATGGAATCATCTAAGGTATGGACTGATAGAACGATTCGGTTGTTTGTCTCAGATATCCATTCAATTTTATCTTTGATTGGTAACGAGGTTAACCTATTTGAGGTATTGGGCGAAAGATATATCATCGGCTCCTTCTCAAGAAGGACCTCCTCTTTTAGGTTAAACTCTTGATTTTTGATTTTGTTAAGGATGGATTCTGAATCCAATACCTTAAACTCTTTAACCAGCCATCCCCTTCGGGGAGAGATTCGATTTCTATATAACTTGATAGTATTTTCTTTGAGAAGATTTTCTCTTTTACCTAAGAGTCCTTCGGTTACTGAATAGATTAACTCGAGCCTGGGGTCATTGATAGGTGTGAGAGAGATCACATATTTTACTCCATATAGGTCCATAAAGGGAGTTGAAGAGATAGAAGGTGTTTCTGTCAGGGCCCGATAGAGATTATCCGTCCTTTTTAATCGTATCACATCGATCCCCCAGATGTCCCGTAAAGAGTAAAGAAGGTTCAAGGAGGGAATATGTTTTTCTTTTAATACCCTTAAAGAGGAGGGATCTGAAATAAAAATGGGTGTATCCATAGAAATAGTCTTAGGTGTTGAAACTATTCTGAAGTTCTCTTGGTCTGATGAGATCAATTCCAAGATTTTTGTTTTTTGAAAATACTCCCATGTCCTCTCTTTTCCATAAAATCCCATATTCCCAAAAAGGTCTGTTATGAGAAAGAGGAGGAATAGAACTTGAGCCCAGACCTTCCATTCCACTTCATAACCGATTCTCAATAAAAGAAAAAAGAGTGTGAGGTAAAAAAAGAACCTTTTCAGATGGTAGAGATTTGTAGAAAGATAATTATATTGAGGGTAATCGATCCCTCTCTCTTTAAGGAAATGTGAGATTTCTTGATGGCCCAGGATAAGAAAGAGAAGAAGGAATCCAGAAAGTAGGGAGAGGATAATAAGAAGGTTTTTAAACCCCTTTCCCTTAACTTCATAGACAAGTGCCTTTAGTTTATCAAATCCGAGCCCTGCTGTTACTGCCAATACAAGGATAAAGAGATAAAGAAATTTAACAGGATATCGAATTCCATTTAAAAATGGTAAAAACTTAAATAAAAATGGATAAATTGGATTGAAATGGCCTAAAGAGAGAAAGATTGAAAAGATTATAAGAGGGAAAAATATCTTTCGTTCTTTTCCCCGTAGAAAATAGATGATACTTAAAATAAATGGTAACCCTCCGGTATAAAGTGTTTTTAACCAGCATTGGGAGAGCCAATACTTTTTCATATCAAGAAAGTATCCATAGGCATCTGGAAGGATAAATAGGAGAAGGTCTTTTGGCGCAAAGCTCCAAACTGTTGCCTCCTGATAAGAGATTCCCTGACTGCGTATCGAATGCATCCATAGCTCGATAAAAGGGAAAAGTTGAATTGCCGAAAGGAGCAAAAAAATGATCGAGATGATTATAAGGATTTTCAGTCTTGTTAAAATAACCCTTAATCTCCCTTTAAATCCATCTTTATCAAAATGAGGGTGATTGGGGTTAACGAAAGGATGGAAAATCAGCATAAATAGTATGACAAAAAAATTCCCATAAACAATTTCAACCCCTCCCCCCAAAAAAGAGATTGTCATAAAAAATGCAGTTAGAATCTCATTATTATTGTTTGGGTTGATCAAGGCTCTTCTGAAAAACATCATGATAAGGGGAGTCCATACCACCGAAAGAAGGATGTTGAGAAGGCTGTGGACAGAAAGTAGATATCCACATAACATAAATATTAAACCTGCGATAAGGCCTCCAGTTTTAGTTGAATTTAAATCCCTGAGTAAAAGGTAGGTAAAAAATCCTCCTAAGAAAAAATGGATCAGGACGATGGCATTAAAGGCGATATCAAAAGGAAGAAGAAAAAAGAGTCCATTTATAGGATAGAGGATGGCATACTGAGGATTGGCAAAGAATGGATGGCCTGAGAATTGATAGGGATTCCAAAGGGGAAAATCACCTCTTTTTATACTTTCAACCCAGAAAAAACGGGGAGGGATGAAATAGGGAGCAAGATCCCTCTCTGTTAAGATAAACCGGCCTTTAAAAAGGTCTAAAAAAAATATTAAAACACAAATAATAAAGGCAATAATTACAAAAAAAGTGGAAAGGCTACTTTTTTTAAGGGAGGAAATGCCCTTATATAAAAACCGAACCATATCTAATTATTTCAAAAAATAGCCTCTCCCCTTTTTACCAGGTGGCGGTAGCGGCAATAATGGTTCCATATGTAGTGGGAACATTAGGAGTTGGAGTAAGTGTAAAGGTATAGACAACCCCTCCTGCGGTCATTGTAAATAAGGTAGTAGTATAAGTAAAGGAGACTCCCTGTATAACTGCTCCTCCAACAATATCACCCATTGTAAATGTGCCTGTCGTTCCTTTTATTAAGCGTTGAGCAAAAATCAAGGAATTAGCACTTCTTAGACTGCCCAAAATACCCCTTGCTGTTCCATCTGATGCATCCCTGGTCAGATCAATATATCTTGGGATGGCAACCGCTGCAAGAATACCAATGATCACGATGATCACAATCAGTTCTATTAGTGTAAAGCCCTTCTGATTTTTTATCATCTTTTTCTTCTCCTTTCCTCAAGAAATTAGATTACCATGTAGCAAAAGTCCCTGTCCCTGCAGTGATTGAACCAAAGGTTGTGGGAGGTTGCGGGGTTGGGGTAAGTGTAAAAGTATAGACATACCCCCCTGCTGTCATTACAAATGTCGTTGCACAATAGGTATATGTAAATCCTCTTAGCTCAGCAACACCTGTTGTTACTGCGATAACACCCATTGTATAGGTA
>JBBIRM010000192.1:0-5150 GCA_037441765.1 Deltaproteobacteria bacterium
TTTCAGGAACGCCTTAGAGAATACAAAGGACTTGAAGAATTGCCATGGAATCTATAATTATAGTCCAACAGATCACGACGGTTTGACTAAAAAGGATATGGTCTTTATAAGGATTGAGGGAGGAAAGTTTAGACGGATCAAATTCCCAGGGATAGAGGGTTGAATTTTTTCTTCCAATGAATCCTTTCACCTATATCCCACAACTTCTCATCTCCGGAATTACCATTGGAGGAGCCTATGCTCTTGTGGCATTGGGATTTGTGACCATTGCTCGGACCACTCAAATTATCAATTTCACTCAGGGCGAGTTTGTTATGCTTGGAGGAATCATCACCTTCTCCTTCCTTCAGGCAGGCCTTCCATACCCCTTTGCCATTCTGTTGGCCATAGGATTGGTCATCCTCATTGGAATCCTCGTCCAACTCCTTGTCATCTATCCCCTAAGAAAGACCTCCATCCTTATTCTAATAATTGCGACCTTAGGAGCCTCTCTCTTTTTTAGCAATGCAAGTGCAGTAGTCTTTGGAAGCTTGCCAAAAGCCCTTCCACCGCTTTCAGGAGGAAGACCCTTTGAGGTGAGTGGAATTCTCATCTCCCGTCAGAGCCTCTGGGTACTTGGGGTAACACTTCTTCTTCTGATAATTCTCTACCTCCTCTCCCATCGGACTCTATTGGGGAAGGCCATGGAGGCAAGTTCTACGGATCCACTTGGAGCAGAACTTTCCGGAATTTCAAGAAACCTGATGGGCCTTTTTGCTTTTGGGTTGAGTGCTGGGATGGGAGCCATTGCAGGAATTTTCATCACCCCGATTTATTATACCAGTTTCAATTCTGGGACTTTACTTGGACTAAAAGGATTTGTTGCAGCCATCCTTGGAGGTTGGGGAAAGAATAGCGGTGCAATCCTTGGTGGGTTTGTACTCGGGGTCATTGAATCTCTGAGTGTGGCCTTCATCCCCTCGGGATATAAAGACGGAATTGCCTTTGCCATTCTATTGATAATTCTTTATTTAAGGCCCAAGGGGATATTGGGCTCCCCTTTTATTGATAGTAGGCGATGGTAGAGCAGAGTCAGAGAGATTTTAGAAAAAGAGATATTCTTTATGTAGTTCCCCTGTGGCTCCTTCACCTAATTTTGCCCAATCCTGTCCCGCATCGTAAAAAGGATTTTCAGAAAAGGGATGTTATTTATCTCCTCCTCATATTGGCTCTTCCCCTGATCTTATCAAATGAACATATTCATCATATAATGGTTCTTGCAGGGATTAATGCCATATTGGCTCTCGGACTTAGCCTTTTTCTTGGATATGCGGGTCAGATTTCACTGGGCCATGCCGCTTTCTTTGGGATTGGAACCTATACTACAGCGATTCTTACAACCCGCTACGGGATACCCACTGTTTTTGCCTTCTGGGCATCGGGGTTCTTATCCGCCCTCTTTGCCTACCTCATTGGAAGGCCTCTCCTTAAATTGAAAGGATACTTTCTGGCCCTCGGCACCTTGGGTTTTGGGGAGATATTTTTAGTTTTTGTGAAAGAATCTTATGATCTTACAGGGGGAGTGATTGGTATCTTTAATATTCCATTGTTCTCCATAGCAGGGTTTGTTTTCGATACCTATCTGAAACAGTACTATCTCGTCTGGGGGGTCCTCATCGTTTTACTACTTTTTTCAAAAAATCTGGTTCGCTCCAAGATGGGTCGTGCCTTACTTGCCATTTCAGCAAGTGAGGAGGGAGCAGCAAGCATTGGAGTCGATGTCACAAAGATGAAGGTTGGAAGCTTCGTCATCGGGGCAGGTTTTGCTGGGTTTGCTGGCAATCTCTATGCCTGCATTATGTCCACAGCCAATTATGAGACCTTCAGCCTCAACCTCTCCACCCTCGTTGTTCTTATGGTTATTCTCGGAGGGATGGGTAACCTCTATGGACCCATTGCCGGGGCAATCTTTATCACATGGGTTATGGATGTGCTCGGCAGTTATATGGAGTATAGCCTTCCTATCTTCGGGGTGATTCTGATCCTTCTACTCATCTTTTTCCCTGAGGGGTTTGGGACACGCCTTGGAATGAGGTTTGTCTACCTGATCAGTTACTTTCCGAGAAAGAGAAGAAGGGATGAAGGAAAGGTCAAATGATGCTTTCTATTGAAAAGATTGTGAAGGAATATGATGGAGTTTGTGCCCTTAATGGGGTCTCAATGAAGGTGGAGAAAGGCAGAATCAAAGGCCTCATCGGACCCAATGGTTCTGGGAAGACCACCCTCTTTCATCTGATCAGCGGGGTTGAAAGGCCATCTTCAGGGAGAATCTTTTTCAAAGGAGTGGATATTACCTACCTGCCCTCCCATGAAATCTCTGCCCTTGGTTTAGGAAGAACTTTTCAAACCATCCAGACTTTTGGAAATATGTACGTCGTCGATAATATCATGGCTGGGATGCATCTGAGGTTGAGAGGAGGATTCCTCTCCTGCGGACTCTGGTTGCCCTGGGTTGGGAGGGCGGAGAGAGAGGCTCTAAAAAGGGGAAAAGAGATTTTGGAATTTCTTGGACTATTAGGTCGTTGGGAGTGGAGCGCCTCCCAACTCTCCTATGGGGAACAGAGATTGTTGGAACTGGGGCGTGCCCTGGCCCTAAACCCCGACCTTCTTCTGCTTGACGAACCTGGCGCAGGCCTCACCCCTGGTGAAATTAACCAACTTTCAGAAAAAATCTTAAAACTCAAACAGGAGGGCATCACCATCTTTCTAATCGAGCACCATATGGGTATGGTGATGGAGATATCAGATGAGGTGGCTGTCCTCCATAATGGAGAACTCATAGCCGAAGGACCTCCTGAATCTATTCGAGAAGACCCAAATGTGAAGAAGGTCTATTTGAGAGGAAAGAATTCGAGTGCTTAGCATCCGAAAATTAAAAGTCCATTACGGGCCATTAGTAGCCCTTCAAGAAATCTCAATGAGCTTGGAGGGTGGAGAGATCGTTGCCCTCATTGGACCCAACCGTGCTGGAAAGACGACCTTACTTCTCACCCTTTCTGGGATTTTAAAGACGAGCGAGGGACGAGTCATTTTCCAAGGAAGAGACATCACCAACCTCTCTCCTCATAAAATTGTAAAAAGGGGATTGGGGCATGTACCCCAAGGCAGACACATCTTCCCCACCCTTTCGGTCAAGGACAACCTGTTGATAGGTTCTTATTCTAAGAGAGGGAGGCCAGATGGAAATCAGAAGGCGTTAGAAAAAATCTATCAACTCTTTCCAGTATTAAGAGAGAGGGAGAGGCAGAGGGCAGGAACGCTCAGCGGAGGAGAGCAGCAGATGCTGGCCATTGGAAGGGCGATGATGGGAGGCCCCAGCCTTCTTATGCTTGAT
Organism: Deltaproteobacteria bacterium; assembly: GCA_037441765.1. Lineage (GTDB taxonomy): Bacteria > Desulfobacterota > BSN033 > BSN033 > UBA1163 > JBBIRM01. Next base: position 3,374 of record JBBIRM010000192.1, read on the forward strand.
GAGCCTTCCTCAGGACTTGCTCCAAGATTTATTGATGAAATTTTTTCGAAATTTAAGGAGATGAATCAAAATGGATTGACCCTCTTGATCGTTGAACAGGAGATTTATCTTACCCTCTCCCTTTCCCATAGAGGATATCTTCTTCGAAATGGTCGCATTGTTAAGGAAGGGAATGCCACAACCCTTATTCAATCCCCTGAGATCAAAGCCCTTTATTGAGGGAAAGGTCAGTAAAATCTGATCTTAATCCTTCCTTCTAATTTTTTGGATAGGTGAGGGCACCTCCCTCCACTTTGGCAAAGGAGTGGATTTTGTGAGATTGGCTTTGGTTAAGACCAAGAATATGTTCTACCCGAAAACCCTTTACCATTAAGGCATCTGAGATAAGGGATCGATGGCAGCGCCAGGGGAGGGCTTCTGCACACATGATGGAAACCCTTTTTTGAATTGCGATCTTTATTAATTCCTCTAAGTTCTCTTCAAACTCCCTGCTCTGCATGTAATCCGCAAAGCCACGGAAGCCAGGACTTTTCCAGCCCAGGTTTAGTGAATCAGGTTTAGGCCGACGGAATCCGCCCAATTTGGGCATATGGATATATTTTAATCCATTATCCTTCAATTTCTCCCCAAAGGTTTCTTGGTTAAACTGAGGATTATGTTTGGACCAAGGAACCTTTCTTACATCAACAAGAACTTTCACCTGATAGGCCTTCAGGAGTTGAATGAACTCATTGAGCGGCCTTGTAGAGTGGCCAATAGTAAAGATCAAAGGACGTTTACCCATTTTAATAGATAACCCTCTTTCTTATGATTCGTTATCTTTCGTTCCGCAAATTGACACATCCTATTCTTAAATACTATAATGTTTTTTATATGGAATCATCAAATATTTTGTATTGAGAAGGGTGGTTATTTAGAGTTCTTTACAGATTGATTGTTTGGAAGATTATTATTTACAGAGTTTGAAATTTAAAAAAGTGACATACGAAAAACGAACTTATCGAAATCTGGTAAAAGGGGACGACCTCTTCAAGTTTGAGGTAGTTGTCAGGGAGACAGATCTTTTTATTCGAGCAGAAAGTGATCTTTTTAAAGAGGCGAGGGATTCTGTACTAAGATATCGGGAACAGATTGAAAATTATATTTCTTTAAACCCGCAATTTTTACTAAGTCTCGCTCCGATTCCACAAGATCCCTATGCTCCCCCTATTATTCAGGAAATGATTCGGGTTTCTCAACTGGCCAATGTAGGACCTATGGCAGCCGTAGCAGGGGCAATCGCAGAATCGGTTTCGAAAGACCTTCTCAGATTTTCCAATGAATTGATTGTCGAAAACGGAGGAGATATTTACCTATCAATTAAAAAAGAGAGGACTATTGGAATCTTTGCAGGGAAATCTCCCTTAAGCCTAAGGATAGGGATGGTTATCTCACCTGAGGATACTCCCCTTGGGATCTGTACCTCCTCTGGGACCGTAGGGCCGTCCCTCAGTTTTGGGAAGGCCGATGCCGTCTGCATCATCTCTAAATCTTCAGCATTGGCCGACGCTGTTGCAACCTCCATTGGAAATATCGTCAAGGAGGAGAAGGATATTGAACAGGGTCTGGAAAGGGGAAAAGAGATCGAAGGGGTATTGGGGACAGTGATCATTATTGGGGAAAAGATGGGTGTATGGGGAAATCTCAGGTTAACCCGACTCTCGTGACTATGGCCAAAGTCGCTATTACCACATTGGGTTGCAAAGTCAATCAGTTTGAATCGGAAACCCTTCATGCC
>JBBIRM010000193.1:0-5101 GCA_037441765.1 Deltaproteobacteria bacterium
GAGAAAAGAAAAACCCTTTATAAAAGTGAATTGCGGCGCACTTCCAGATACTCTCCTCGAATCAGAGTTATTTGGATATGTTAAAGGGGCATTTACTGATGCCAAGAAAGACAAGCCAGGTAGATTTGCACTTGCCAATGGAGGGACGATTTTTCTTGACGAAGTGGGAGATATGTCGCCTTCACTTCAGGTGAAAGTGCTAAGGGTTCTCCAGGAAAAGGAGTATGAACCCTTAGGGGCAACGAGTCCAAAAAAGACAGACGTTCGAATTATTGCAGCAACAAATAAAGATCTTTCAAGATTGGTTAATGAAGGCAAATTCCGGGATGATCTATTTTATCGTCTCAATGTGGTAAAGATTGAGCTTCCGCCATTGAGTGAGAGAAGAGAGGATATACCATTATTAATTGAGGCGTTTATCAATAAATTTAATGCAAAAATGGGAAAGCAGATTACAGGATTATCAGATCAGGCTTCACGCATACTCTTAAAGTATGATTATCCAGGAAATGTGAGAGAACTTGAGAACATCATTGAACACGCCTTTGTTCTTTGCAAAGGCAACATAATTGAGGTAGATTGTCTACCTAAGGAGATTATCGGAAATCAAGAGAAGTTATTTGTAGATAATACCCTATCAATGGAAAAACCTTTTGAAAGAGCCGAGGCAGAAGTTATCGAAAGGACACTTAGAAAGTACAATGGGAATCGCATAAAAACAGCAAGAGAATTGGGCATTGACCGCACTACCCTCTGGAGAAAAATTAAGAAGTATGGCCTCCTTTGATCTTCTTATTGGAATTGGTTGCTGGGTATGATTATTTAAGGTCTAAACGTTTTATATGTATTAAGCGATGACCCAATATATCAACAGCTGCCTGAGATTGTTCAAGTACAATGTAGCCTATTAAGGGTTCATATTTCCTGTCCGCAGGTTCCATCTCAACAAAAATGACTTCCGTAAATATGGGACGGAATCCCTCGATTTGAACTTGAACCGGTCCGCATACTATTCCTTGGACTATTTGTTGAGTAGCAATTTCAAGCTCTAAACTTCCGATTTCTTTCAGATCTCCAAGACGTTGGCGCCAGGCAGACGGAGTGACAAGATGGGAAGTGCCGGTATCAACTAAAGCATCACACCTGATCCTTTTCTCTGGATCTAATATATTTATATCTCAACTGATGCAACTATTCTTCCCATTTAATTCCTTAACCCTCTCTAAACATATATAAGATAACCTAAATAAAAAAACCCATTCAAGTTTGGTTTCTAATGGTAAAAGTGAACATGAGACAAAGTTTATTTAAATAAAGTTTCGTAACTGCAACTTATTGAATGAATTCTCGTTTTATTCTTGCAACAAAATGTTTCTTATTCAAATATTATTACAAAATCAAAATTATTTAACTTATCAATATTTAAATGTTTTTTATATTTTTCATTTTAATGGCATCTTTTTTGCTCATATTTCTATTTTGATGAAAGTTGCAATTCCACTTTTTGGAAGTAGGGTTTCTCCCCGGTTTGATTATTCCTCTGAGTTGTGGATTGTCGAGGTAGAGGGGGGGGAGGTGGTCAAACAGGAAAAGTTACCAACTGCCAACCTCAATCTCAATCAGCGTTTGGATCAAATCACTTCAAATGGGGTGGATAAAGTCATCTGCGGTGGGATGGATGGATTTTCTTTACATCAATTGGGGAATAAAGGAGTGGAGGTGGTTCATGATGTTATGGGAGAGGCTGAAGTGGCATTCAACCTTTTCATGAGGGGAAGGCTCAGATCTGGCTTTTGCTGTGAAAAAAGAAGAGGGAGAGGTCCTTGTCGCTGGAGGAAAGGTTTTCAAGAGAGGAGAGCATAGATGGGCAAAGAAAAATGTGAAAAAGATGCAATTTGTGAAACCTGTAATCAATCAAGTTCATGCAGTCAGCAAGAAAAAGAAATCCATACTCAGGAGAGGCTGAAATCAAAACTATCAAACATTAAACATCGGATCATGGTCATGAGTGGCAAAGGAGGGGTGGGGAAAAGCACGGTGGCTACCAATCTGGCTGTTACTCTTTCATTAGATGGTTTTGAAGTTGGACTTCTTGATGCAGATATTCATGGTCCCAATATCCCTAAGATGTTGGGAATAGAATCCAGGATGGTTCAGGGATCGAATAAAGGGATGACTCCTGTAGAGGTTTTTCCAAATTTAAAAGTTATTTCGATGGCCTTCTTTATTGGGGATAGGGATAATCCAGTAGTCTGGAGAGGGCCTCTAAAACATAGTGCAATCAGCCAATTCTTAGGAGAAGTAGAATGGGGATACCTCGATTTCCTTATCATCGATCTTCCTCCAGGGACAGGAGATGAACCACTCAGCGTAGCTCATCTCATCAAAGAGATGGATGGGGCAATCGTAGTTACAACTCCTCAGGACGTAGCCCTTCTCGATTCAAGAAAGGCAGTTACTTTCAGCCGAATTCTTGGCATTCCAGTGATTGGAATCGTGGAAAATATGAGTGGATTAATTTGCCCCCATTGTAAAAAAGAGATTCTTCTTTTTAAAACAGGTGGGGGTGAAAAAGCGGCAAAAGAGATGAGGGTTCCTTTTCTTGGAAGGGTTCCCATTGACCCTGAAATGGTTAGTGATTGTGATAGAGGGATGCCTTTTGTCATGGCCCATCCTGACTCTGAGGTGACCAAAGCATTTGGGGAGATAGCTCAACGTTGTAAACAATATGTAGGTCTTAAGGAGATCGAGAAACAAATAGAAAGAGAGAAATTTCCATATCCATTCAAGGGGGAGGTAAAGAAATGAAAAGAATTGCATTGGCTTCCGAAGATAGTTTTGGCCTTGAGGGTTTTCTAAGTGCTCATTTTGGAAGGTGTCCTTTCTATACTTTTGTAAATGTAGAGGGTGATCGGATTATTGGTTTTGAGGTGGTAAAGAACCCATACTATCCAAACCATCAACCAGGCGTCATTCCACAATTCATACATTCACAAAAGGCAAATGTGATGATTGCAGGAGGAATGGGTCCGAGGGCTATCGATTTTTTTACCCAATATGGGATTGACGTTGCCACAGGGGTTCAGGGAAAAGTGAAGGACATCGTGGAAGCCTATCTCAGAGGTGAAATCAAAGGGATCGTGGCCTGTGAGCACCATGGGCATGATCACGGATGTGGAGAGGAAGGGAGATGAAGATTGCAATAAGTTCTACTGGGAAAAGTCTTGATTCCCAAATTGATCCGAGGTTTGGTCGATGCCAATATTTTATCTTTGTTGACCCAGAAACCATGGAATTTGAAGCCTTTGATAATGAGGGCTTGATGGCCATGGGTGGGGCTGGGGTTCAAGCAGCAGAGTTCATTGTAAATAAAGGTGCAAAGGCTCTCATTACAGGTAACCTTGGACCGAATGCCGCAACTGCTCTATCATCCTCTGGAGTTAAAGTTCTTTTGGTTTCAGGGAAAACGGTGAGAGAAGCAGTTGAAGAATTTAAATCAGGGAAACTCGAAGAAGTAAGTGGACCGACGGTTCCTCCTCACTTTGGAATGGGAGGAGGTAGGGGCATGGGTGGTAGGAGGGGTATTTAAATCACCCCTAACGCCTGTGTGTCGAATCACCTCACTATGGCGGTAAGGTGGGGGAAAAAACAGTATTGAAAGGAGGGATAATTATGCCATACGGTATGGGACCTTTAGGATGGAGAGGTTATCCTTATGGGTTTGGCAGAGGGTGGTGGCATCCTTGGGGGTATGGACCACCTGTTTTTTCTTGGGGATGGGGACCTCCCACAAAAGAAGATGAGATTAAGTTTCTTGAGGAAGAAGCAAATTTTCTAAGAGAAGAGTTGAGCCAAATTGAAAAGAGGCTTGAAGAACTGAAGAAATAAAACCAAAAATAGTTCAATCACATAAAGCGAAATAGAAAGGAGGTGTTTCTTATGCCAGGATTTGATGGAACAGGGCCTATGGGAATGGGCCCGATGACCGGTGGGGCAAGGGGTTTTTGTGCCATGCCATACAGACCTTATGGGTATGGATTTCGAACACCTTATTATCCGCCTTTCGGTATGTACCCATTCTATGGCACACCCTTCTATAGAATGCCATTCTACGGTCATATCTTTGGAGCAGGACGAGGTGGTCTTCCATGGGGTGGAGGCCGCGGTAGAGTGTTTGGCGGTGGCAGGGGACTTCGTCGTTGGTGGTAATAAAAAGTTAGTTGCATGGGGGACCTCGACGTACCCACTGGGGGTTGGATCTATTCAATCCCCAGATGCCACCGATAAGATTAAAAGTTTAAAAGGAAGGGAGGTATTATCATGCCATTTGGTAGAGGTTTTGGATTCAGGGGGTGGTCTCCGCCTTGGCCGTATGTAGGAGTTGGAAGGGGAGGATTACCCCGATGCTGGGCTTTTGGAGGCTATGGATATTTCGGTGGAGCACCAATTAATTATCCATATTGGTTTACCCCCTATCCATATGGCTGGGGGATGGGTTGGCCATATAGATTATGGTGGTAATGAAGATTGATCTATAACTTCTTGAGTAAGTTTTGATACTAAGAAGTTAAAAAGGAGATTTAAAGATGCAAATTATTAATCCATGGATAATGGAAAGAGAGTTTTATATCCCTTTTTGGCTTGAATTCCCTTTTCCTTCTTATAGACCATATCCAATACCAATATCAGATTATGGATTTTATCCTTGGGCTTATATAGATGAATGGGCCCCACATCCTTATTTTTATCCAAATGAATTTTTTCCTTGGGAGCCTTTCAATTTTAACAATTGGACTGCAACCTATTGGGGGATTCCTTACGACTTTCCCATATCTTTCGATCCATTTGGAGCAGATTTAATCCAATGGGAAGCCAATTATGGCTTTCCGAAAAGGGCCTTACAGGGAGAGATGGAGTGGTTAAAGAGTCAGGCTGAATCAATCAGAAAACAAATCGAGCAAATAAAGAGCCGAATTTCAGAAATTGAAAAAGAATAATTAGTAATAAAGGAGGAGAAATGAAGATTGTGGTGACAGCTTCTGGTCCAAATTTGGAATCTCCCGTAGACCCCAGGTTTGGCCGATGTCAGTATTTTGTTTTT